>JAUXIH010000080.1 GCA_030621105.1 Dehalococcoidia bacterium
ATCCCCTGTTGGCGTAGCTCTTGACCTGCTTCTACTTCAGGCAGAGTTGCGGTTTCCTTATTCGATTCGATATCGGCGCTCTCGCTATAAAGACTGGTGAAACCAGGAAACTTCAGCGCAGAGCTGCTAGCTTTCAACAGGTAAACTATATTATCAGGTATTGTCTGTGCCTCTATCTCAATGTTCATGGTGTTGTAGGAAGCTGCTGCCATCTGGCTGGCCACCATTCGTTTCCATATCAACTCGTATAGCTTGAATTGGTTTGAATCCAGGTCTGGCCTGATTTGGATTGGCTCACGGTGAATTCTGGTAGGGCGAATTGCCTCGTGAGCTTCCTGTGCCCACTTGCCCTTTTTTCTGGCGAAACTGCGTGACTTGGGTGGCAGGAATTCACCTCCGTATCTTTCCTTGATGTAGTCTCTGGTCTCCGCGATGGCGGGCGTTGCCACATGGATGGAATCGGTGCGCATATAGGTGATTAATCCTGTTGGACCCTCGCCGGCTACTGGCAGGCCTTCAAATAGTTGTTGTGCAATACGCATGGTTTGCCTAGCGGAAAAGTGTAGTTTTCTCCATGCTTCCTGCTGCAGAGTGCTGGTGATGAATGGTGGCGATGGTTGGTGAAATATCTGCCTCGTTTTCGCCGATGTGACGGTGTATTTTGCTTGCTCGAGGCAGGCGGCGATTTCGTCTGCTTTATCTTGGCTGGAGATTTCTATCCTGGAGCCATCAGCTAGGCCAGTTAATGTTGCCGTGAAGCTGTCACCTTTCTTTCTCGGGCGAGCCAACTCGACCTCAATAACCCAATACTCCGTGGGAAGGAAATCCTGTATCTCTTGTTCGCGATCAACGATTATCTTTACCGCAACTGATTGAACCCTACCGGCGGAGAGGCCTTTTTGTACCTTGTGCCATAGCAATGGGCTTAATTTGTATCCCACCAGCCGGTCCAGTATCCGTCTGGCCTGTTGTGCATAAACCAGTTTCATATCAATGTCACGAGTGTTCTGAAATGCCTGTTTTACTGCCTCACTGGTTATTTCGTGGAAGGTAACGCGGTGAATCGGTGTTTCTCTATCTTTTTTTTGATTGATTACCTGGCTGAGATGCCATGATATTGCCTCTCCTTCACGGTCGGGGTCAGTTGCCAGATAAACAGCGCTGGACTTGTTGGCCAAATCCCTGATTTCCTTGACTATCCTTCTTTTTCCTTGGGGAATGCTGTACTTGGGAGAAAAATTACTGGTATCCACTCCCAGTTGTGACTTGGGTAGGTCGCGCACGTGACCAATTGAAGCCTTAACATGATAGCTGCGCCCCAGAATCTTGCTCAAGGTTCTGGCCTTAGCTGGGGATTCCACGATAACTAGCTTGGTTGCCATGTGTTTATTCTGCTTTAATGTTATGGGCCAGGACGTAATTCATGTTTCCCATGTGTTTGACTACGCCTTTTAATTCCAGTATAACTAAGGTACTGCTTACCTCAGACATGGCCAACCCACTGAAACGACAGATTGTATCTATGTGGTGTGGTTCAGTTCCCAGTTGCTTTATTACCTGGGATTCAATTTCGTTTTCTGGTTGAAACTCTTTGGGTTCACTGGGGTGGCTTATTCCAGTCAGGTTTAACTCCTCCAGGATATCATTCTGGTTGCGAACCAGCTTGGCTCCCTCCTGTATCAACCTGTTAGTTCCTTTGCTGGTGGGAGAAAGGATGCTGCCGGGGACAGCAAATACCTCTCGATCCTGCTCCAGTGCCTGGAATGCGGTAATCAGGGCTCCGCTTCGTTCTCCTGCTTCTATAACTAGAACTCCCAGGCTTAAACCACTCATGATGCGATTGCGCAGGGGAAAGTTGCCTGCGCGGGGTCTGACACCTGGAGGATATTCACTTACCAATGCTCCATGCTCCATGATGGATTGGGCTAATTTAACATTTTCCGCGGGATATACCACGTCCAACCCTGAAGCAAATACAGCTATAGTATCACCCCCTGCCTTTAAAGTTGCCTTGTGAACTACGGAGTCAATCCCCCTTGCCAACCCACTGACGATGGTGATTCCACTTTGTGTCAATTCAGTTGCTAGCTCCTCAGCAACCTGTCGTCCATATATTGTGGGATGCCGTGTTCCAACCACTGCGAGATATGGACCATCCTTGGGCAGCAGTTTTCCTCTTACATAAAGCACGACAGGATAATCATATATCTCCCTGAGGCGTGGGGGGTAGAGGGGATCATCACAGGTAAGTGCAGTGACATTATGTTTTTCCAGCTTTGTTATTTCATCATCCAGGGATATCTTGGGGCGTAAATCCAAGATTGTGCTCACGCTGCGCTGGTCTAGTCCTGCCTGTTTTAACTCGCCTGCGGAGGCTTGCCAGGCATTCTCCATGTTACCGAAAAATTGCTTTATCTGAGAGATTTTAACTCGGCCGATGCCAGGGATTAGGGAGAATCCTACCCAGTATTTTAGTTTATCTGTGCTTGGCATGGTGATCAGGCAATCCTACCATAGGACTTGACCGAGGACAATGAAGCAACTGCTGTATTTGTGGCAACATCTCTCTGGCTGCCTGATATCCTTCGTAGATAGATTCTTCTCCTTTATGAAATGCCAGTGGTCCTATGTGGCTGACATCTGGGGTGATGATTATATCAGCGGTATCTGCTGCTAACCGGATAAGCTCATATTGCATGGCATGAATGGATTGCATTAAAATATGAATTATATTGGGGGCTTCTGGCTCTATAATATTTCGCTTGGCGTGCCTTTTGCCTTTGGGCTTTTGTTTGTCTTCATCTCCCTCTTGTTGAGTTAAAGGTATGACATTTACTGCTATGATAATCTCTGCCCCCATGCTACGTGTGACATTTACGGGCATGGGATTAACTATGCCTCCGTCAGTCAAGAAACTTTTTCCTCGGCGCACCGGCGTTAGTATCACAGGAAATGCGCTGCTGGCCATTATTGCTTCAATTACCGAACCTTGCTGGATGATAACCTCTTCCATGGTGTGCACGTCGGTGGCTACCACGGAGAGAGGGATCTGAAGTTCATCGAATTGTATATTTCCGATGATAGATGTGAGGAAATCTTTTATTTTGCTGCCTTGAATCAAGCCTTTTCTTGCCAGCAGAAGGCTTATCTGGGCCCAGTGAGCCATATCTCTCCAGTGTATTTCCGTGGCTATTTTTTTCAGAGGAGCCAGCTGCCTATCTTTGGCGTAGCAGGCACCGATAATTGCGCCTATGCTTGTGCCAGCTATCATGTCAACGGGAATGTTTTCTTCCTCCAGCGCTTGCAATACTCCGATATGGGCCAAACCACGAGCAGCCCCGCCACTTAAAGTCAAGCCAACCTTTGGTATTTTGTACATACTAGTTTTACTTTTCCAGGGCGTAGTCCACAGCTGCTTCAGCATGAATTCTCGTGGTGTCTAATAGCGGAATGGAGCAATCATCTTGCTTTATCAGCAGTGACAACTCGGTACACCCCAGTATGATTCCCTGCGCGTTTTTATTGCTGAGCTTGGTGATGATTTTCTTTAGCGCTTCTTTGGAGGAAACCTTTATCTTTCCCAGACACAGCTCGTGGTAAATGATGTTATGAACCTTGATGCGGCCTGCTTCATTGGGGGTGACCACGCTTATTTTGTGCTTGTTGATTAAGCGTCCCTTGTAAAAATTATTTTCCATGGTGAATCTGGCACCTAGCAGTCCCACCTTTGTGAATCCCAGAGAGTTAATCTTGTTGGCTACGGCATCGATGATGTGCAGTAATGGAATGTTGATGCTGTTGGCGATATCATCTGCCATCATGTGCATGGTGTTGGTGCATATCAAGATAAGGTTAGCTCCACTTTTTTCCATACTCTGTGCGGCATGAATCATTAGTTTGGTAGCGTCTTCCCATTTATCTTGATGTTGCATCTCCTCGATCTCGGCGAAGTCAACACTGTATAGCACAATTTTAGCTGAGTGCAGTCCCCCCAGCTTCTTTGCTACTGTCTCATTTATGACCTGGTAGTATTCTGCTGTTGATTGCCAGCTCATACCACCGATGAGGCCAATTGTTTTCATGCCTGCTATTATAATACTTTAGTTTGGTGGCTGTTTTCTCATAATACCTTGGGGTGTGCAGGTTTCTGGGTTTTTCACATGACGACAACTTTGTTGTCACTATACGCAGGATGGCGTTACAGCAAGATTTTTTGGGCAGACAAAAATGCTGCCACAATAGGCTATATCAGCGCCCTTATTTGTGCTTTAACTGGCGGAGAGAGTGGGATTCGAACCCACGGTCGCCAAAAGGCGACACACGCTCTCCAGGCGTGCCTGTTCAGCCACTCCAGCATCTCTCCTTTGTTTATGGCTAATCCTGCTTGGGCGATGTCAAATAGTGCAGGGTGCTTGTTTTATAACATATTTTCACGAAATTTTCGATTGCTAACTTTCTACTTCGCATATAACTAAACTGGCGGAGAGGGTGGGATTTGAACCCACGGCCCCTTTCGGAGCACCGCTTTTCGAGAACGGCACCATAGTCCACTCGGTCACCTCTCCCACGATGAGTTGAGATTATACCATACGTGCACTTTCAGTCTGCTCTTTATGGTTGTTTCTTCATGTAGTAACATGACTGCTATGGAGATGATCCTTGATTTGGCTTAAATTTGCTCTTTGCGTAGCCATTATTTTGTTTGCCGGTACTCATCTGACCCGGTATGCAGATGTTATCGCGGAGAGAACTGGGTTAGGGCGTATACGAGCTGGGTTGGTTCTTCTGGCGGTTGTTACTGCTATGCCCGAAATGGTGACTGGGTTCAGTTCCGTTCTCTTGATTGACTTGCCTGACTTATCTGCGGGCACCCTTGTGGGCAGCTGCTCTTTTAATCTTGCAATACTGGCGGTGCTGGATATTCTTCATAAACATACTCCAGTTTTGACCGTTGTCAGTTCCAGGCAGGTGTTGTTGGCTGGGTGGGGGGCATTACTACTTGCTACAACTGTGGGAGGTATCGTTCTAGCTGGCCAGCTTCCGTCTTTGTTCGCAGGACGGATAGGTATAGCCAGCATTGTTGTTGTAGTGTTGTACGTGATTGGCGTGAAACAGATATTTGCCCCTGATTACGAGCACCAGTTGTCCCTTGAGCCTGTCACTGCTCTTGCTCATGATGATATTTCTATGAGGGGGGTATATTTCAGGTTTGCGCTGGCAGCAGTGGGAGTTGTTGGTGCTGGAATATGGTTAGC
>JAUXIH010000127.1 GCA_030621105.1 Dehalococcoidia bacterium
CGTGAGAGACTGCGCCAGAAGAGCTGGTTTACCCAGGCTCGTAAATCAAGAAAGCGGCAAAGTGCATAACGTGAGCCCGCACCGGCTGCGTGACGCCTTTGCCGTCCATGCAGTAAAGCTCGACGATTCCGGCGACGGCCTGAGAATGCTCCAGGAACACCTGGGTCACCAGAGTATCACTACTACCATGAGGTATCGCAAGATATCCGGTGAAGAGCAAAAGGAGTGGTATGAAAAACTATGGAATGGAGGACAACAGGATGGGTAAGTACGCCAATCATGAGGAGTTCGGGGTTAATGCCCCGATTAACTACCGGGAGGATACGACGAGCCAAGCCTACCTGAACGGCATGTCCGCTATCGCCCCGCCAGGGATGAAGCCAAAGCAGAGGCGCGGTCAGAAGTTCGAGGAGAAGACCGACTTCAAGACTTCGGCAAGATGGCACCGCAACTTTGACATGGCCATGTTCGGCGGCTCGGATATCGAGGCTCCAGACTACAGCAGTCGCCAGATGAGCCTGGAAGGCAAGCTTAACGGCATTAAGAGAATACCGGGGAGGTAATCATGGCGGGACAGGCAGTAGTAACTATAAGGGATAAGCAGTGGCAGGTAGCCATAGCCGATACCCCCTGGGAGCTTGAGCAGGGTCTGGGGAATATCCCTGAGCTTTTAACGGGAACAGGCATGCTCTTTGATACCGGATGGGAGCAGACTATTGCTGTGACCACTGTGCCGATGCTCTTTCCCATCGATGTTGCTTTCATGTCGGAGTCGCTGGTAATCACCGAGGTCTACCGGAATGTGCAGCCAGGATATCTCATAACTTCAACATTACCCGCCCGCTACTTCCTTGAGGTCAATGCCGGTGAGTTTGAAGGCATCGGCAGCGGCGACCGGGCACTGGCTGAGCTCCTGCCCTTAGAGGAGGTAATAATGCCTGATTGGGTTTCTACCATGATTGGCTTCATGGGATTCATCGTAATGGGCGCCTTTGTGGTGAGCGTGGCCAGAGACTTTACCAGGGTAATGTTTGAAGAGCCGAAAGAACGGCCGGGGCTCCATGGTCCCAGGGGTGAGAAGCTTCTACCACAGACAAAGAGGAACGAGTATGTGTGGCTGAGGATAGGCGATGTCGCCGAGTATGAGAAATTCGACAGCCCCTACGAAGCCGGTCAGGCAGTGGGGAATCGTCTCGCCTTGCGTCCTCATGAGCACAGGGTTTTGTCTTACCACTACAGAAGTGCCGGGGTAGAGATCGAGCCTTACTATACCGGGCGTAACTACATATCCCTGTTCCGGGGTGATGAGGAGGCTCAATGGCTAAAAGACCTTACCAATAGAGAGAAGCGAGACTTCGAGCGGGGTGTCAGGAGTGAACTTGGCTTCTTGCCGAAGGTGAAAGCGTCTCTACCTGCCAGGGCGGTTGAGCTGCTGCCCGCGGTTAAAGGCGCTGGGCAGTCTCAGCCGACCAGGGATGACGTATCGGTTAATAGCTGGGTTGAGCGGGACCGCCTGGGGATATGGATTACCGATAACCGCACCGATAAGACTATTGCCGAGTGGTGGGATGATAACGCCCGCCGGATGTTTGAGCAAGGCTTCTTTAAGCCGGGGGATGTAAGGCACCAGGAGATAACGGGGAGAGCCTTTGAAGAGAGCGTCCTTGATTATGCCGAGAGTGTGGGGATACTGGCAAAAGAAAATCCCGGGCATCCGGGAGCAAAGCCCGAACCCACTCCTGAAGCTCCGCAATCAATTGTCACAAAGTGGGCTGGAAAGCGAAAGAACATATTGCTCCTGAAAAAGGATATCGAAGGGATCAGGGAAACATACTCCCTTGATGATGTCGATGATGCTATAGCGGAATACGAGGATATCTCCCGCGAGGATTACGAGACTGGAGAAGAGTATCAGGAAGAGAAAGATGCTGCGTGGGAAAACATAATGGATGCAATCGATAATGCTGAAGAATTAGAAACCGAGGACAGTACCGATGATTTCGACTTTGCGCAGTTCCCTCAAAGCCTGCCCCGGACTGTTCACGAGAACGGCGATATCGGTCTGCCCCTGCCCTTTGCCGGCGCTGGCAGAGACAGATTATGGTGGCTGGCAACTATTTCCGGCAGAACGGTCACCATCGAGGTTACCGGTATCGGCAGCTTATCACAGAGGCAACTCGAGGACAGCTTCACTAACTCCGTGGCCAGAGTAACCAACCCCAAGAAGCTGACCTTGCCCTTTGCCTCGGCGGGTAAAGGTAAGCTGTGGTGGCTGGTGACAACACAGGATAACAAGGTCACCGAAGTCGAGGTGAGCGGCATCCGGGGACTCTCCGAGCTGCAACTGGAAGGTGCCTTTGCTAACTCGACAGCTGGAATAACCGGTGCGGCTCCGGGTGTGGGGAAGCCGACCGGTACCTGTTATGCAAACGCCTGGAGATTCCTGATCAGGGAAGGGGAGGGCGAGTTGATACACGGCACGGTATTCAGTGGCGGCCGCAGAATGGGACACGCCTGGGTAGTGACCTCCAGCGACTGGGTATGGGAGCCGGAGACCGGCAGGTATTTTACTCGCTTGGGCTTCAGCGACGCTTTCGCCCCGGCGATAGAGAGCAGATACACTGCCGAAGAAGCCGCCATAATGGCGGCGCGCACTAAAAATCTCGGTCCGTGGTCTGAACAGGAAAGGCGCCGGTATTTGAAAGGGAAATCACCGGCCGTAATCCCCAAGCATGGGCGGCAGCCGCGGCTTAAAGGAGAAATCGAGTTTCTGCCGGACAGCCCGGAGTTTCTGGCCTATACCATCGACGATATCGGGTACCGGGACAAGATTGACAACGCCTTCCTGAGGGCAATTGCCCGAGCCAGGGGAGAATAATCGTGGCAACACGAGTAGCCCCACCGCAGGTCCTCACCATGGAGGAATACCGCTCCGAATGGGAGCCCCAAGGCTGGCAGCTTATTATCATCGGGCCTACCTCTACCTGGCGGCAGGACTGGGGCGAGTGGGAAGCGATAAGGGATATCGTCCAGAATGCCCTGGATGAGTGCGAGTATTACACCTGGGGCTATGACGATGAGGGTCTTTATATCCGCGACACGGGCAAGGGTATCGCCGTCGTCGATTTCCTCCTCGGCCCGCCCAGGCTCAAGCCGGACTATGCCCGGGGCAAGTTCGGTGAGGGCATGAAGATCGCCGCCCTGGCCTTGATACGCATGGGATACTCGGTCAGGGTTGAGACGAAGGACAGGGTGCTGTGGATTGTCTTCTTGGAGCAGAAGGTGAACGGCCGTGCCGAGACCCTGGCAGCCCTGTGGAAGCCAAACGGGAGAAAACACGGCACCTGCTTTCATATCATCGGCTACCGCGGCTCCGCCT
>JAUXIH010000138.1 GCA_030621105.1 Dehalococcoidia bacterium
ATGCTGGCTATGGACAAAGTTAAAAGGAAGACACTGGGCATATATGTTCTGGGGATTACTGACTCCACTTGGGTTATTAGGAATACTGTTTCTGAAGAACAAGAATCAGCAAGAATTGATAGAAAAAGCTGACAAAGAAGATACTTACCTGTAATGAAATCCCAGAGATTCTGTCAAGTATTTGGGAATGGAGATATTTGGTTAAGGGAGAGCCTTATTTGCTATTTTGATAATTTATCTTCCTCTTCTAATACCGTGAGGGTCGTTTTCATTACCGAATCGGGATTGAGAGACATTGAATCTATTCCTTCTTTCACCAGGAACGCAGCAAACTCAGGATAATCGCTTGGTGCCTGACCGCACAACCCGCTATGGCGATGATTCCTCCTGGCGCCCTGAATGGCCATGGAAATCATCTTCATTACTCCAGGGTCTCGCTCGTCAAACTCATAAGCCAGCAGTGCTGAGTCACGGTCAATCCCCAGTGTGAGCTGGGTGAGATCATTGGAACCAATGGAAAACCCATCAAACAGCTTGCTGAATTCATCAACCAGGATGACGTTATTGGGAATCTCGGACATGACATAGACCTCGAGTCCATTTTCTCCTCTTTTCAGCCCGTTCTTTGCCATCTCCGCTATAACCTTTTCTCCTTCATCCACCCGCCGACAGAAGGGGACCATTATAATGAGATTGGTTAGACCCATGTCTTCCCGAACTCTCTTTAGCGCCCGGCATTCAAGGGCAAAGCCCTCCCGGTATTGCTCATCATAGTAACGGGATGCCCCACGAAAGCCTATCATGGGGTTGTCCTCTTCTGGTTCAAAATACTGTCCCCCGACGAGGCTGGCATATTCATTGGTTTTGAAATCACTCAGGCGCACAATAACCGGCCGGGGATAAAAGGCGGCGGCAATGGTTCCCACCCCGTGGGACAGCTTTTCTACAAAGTATTCCGCTTTATCCTCGTAGCCGAACGTAAGTTCGGCCAGTTCCCTTTGCTCCGCTTCATCAATTACTCTCTCAGGATGAACAAGGGCCATGGGGTGTACCTTTATGTAACTATTGATGATAAATTCCATGCGTGCCAGGCCAACCCCATCGTTGGGGATCATCGAGAGGGAAAAAGCCTCCTCAGGATTTCCCAAGTTCATCATGATTTTCGTTCTTGGTCTCCGGAGGTTCGTAAGGCTGATACTTTCAACATGAAACGGGAGAGTCCCTTCATATACCACGCCTCCATCACCACCAGCACAACTCACGGTAACTTCCTGTCCGGTAGGGATTGCCTCCACAGCGTTGTTAGCACCAACCACGGCGGGAATGCCAAGCTCGCGGCTGACAATAGCGGCGTGGCAGGTTCTTCCTCCCCTGCTGGTTACAATAGCTGCCGCGGTTTTCATTACTGGCTCCCAGTCAGGTGTAGTTGTATTAGCTACGAGTACTTCTCCGGGCTTAAATGAAGGGAGAAGGTCAACACTGGAGATAACACGCGCTTTGCCCGTGGCAATCTTTTCCCCCACACTATTGCCCTTTGCCAGTATGGAGCCCTGTTTGTCCAGGTGATATATCTCAAGGACATCCTTGGCTTTCTGTGATTGGACGGTCTCAGGCCTGGCCTGAACAATGAACAGGTCTCCAGTTTTCCCGTCTTTGGCCCATTCGATATCCATTGGTCGATCTACGCCGGCTTTTTGGGAGTAATGGTCTTCGATTTTAATGGCGTAATCAGCTAATGTCAGGATCTCATCATCCGTAATGCAGAATCGCCTGCAGTCGGCCTCGCCTACATCTACATTTCGCGTCAAGGCCTTTGAGCTGCTGTCACCGTAGATCATCCTGATCTTTTTATCCCCAAGATTTTTCCTGATGATGGCTCTGTGGCCTTGTTTGAATGTAGTTTTGAAGACATAGTATTCATCAGGATTAACTGCTCCCTGGACAATGTTTTCCCCCAGTCCATAAGAAGCGGTAATAAAGACCACGTCACGGAAACCAGACTCGGTATCAAGGGTAAATATCACGCCGCTTTCAGCCAGGTCAGAGCGGACCATCTTCATAATGCCGATGGAAAGAGCCACCTTGAAGTGGTCAAAGTTATTGTGAATGCGGTAGGATATTGCCCGGTCGGTAAAGAGTGAGGCAAAGCACTCGGTGCAGGCCTCTCTCAAGGCCTGGTAGCCGCGGATATTTAGATAAGTCTCCTGTTGGCCGGCGAACGATGCGGTGGGGAGGTCTTCGGCAGTGGCAGAACTGCGTACCGCGACATCGGTGTCCGGGCCATATTCCTGGCAAAGTCGGTCATAGGCAGTCTTTATTTCGGCCCAGAGGTCATCGGGAATACCTGCGGCTGAAATCAAGGCACGCGCCTTTTTGCCTCGCAGGGCAAGGTCAGCTACATCAGTTTCCCCCCAACCTCCTACGGCTTTCTTGAGGTCATTAAGAATGCCCGCCGAATTTACGACGTGCCAGTATGCCTCAGCAGTTACCGCAAAACCATTGGGGATCTTAACTCCCTGGCTGGTAAGTTCACGATACATCTCTCCCAGGGAGGCATTTTTACCGCCAACCAGCGGAACATCTTCAGCCTTTATCTCTTCAAACCAGCGAATGTACTTGGCCCCTAGTTTCATTCTATTTTCTCCTCTCCAAAGTTCAAGTTGTCACACTGGGAATTTTAGAATCTGCTATGGTTTTCCCAACTAAAGTTGGTATCGCTTTACCTGTTTCAGGCATCACAGTTTGAGTTTATTATGACCTTGAGATGCCTGTCAATTCTCTACAATAGAGATAAAGTGGCAGGAGTGTTACCTGTGGCTGCCGCTTTGCCGAGACAAGAGTCATTGTAAACTATCGACCGTGAGAAAGATAGGCTAACTTGCACTGAAAGAGGGGGATGTTGCGTCTTAACGAGTGGGATTATAAGATGACTGGAAAGTTACTGGGGAAGAAGTCCAGTGAAAGGCA
>JAUXIH010000096.1 GCA_030621105.1 Dehalococcoidia bacterium
TCTCTGGCTACCCTGTCAAAATCCTCTGTCTTAATCTTTCTTTTGTCGGTTCTCTCCACCCTCTCCCCACGTTTTCTCTCCCAAACCTCTCTCCAGTTTAGTTCGGTCTTCACTTTAGACCTCCTCTCAATACCTTTGGGCTTTTATCCCCAAGCTTTTCACTTTTGCGTGCCTATTATTTATCTACCTTTTCTTTTCAAAGTTGAGTATATGTCCTTTTTGCTCTATTAAAGAGTACAAATTTGTTGCTTTCATAATCTCTAGAATTTCCTCCTTCTTAATATGAAAACAAAAGCGGGTAGAAAGATACCCGTTTGGCTTCAGAACCCTGTGCAATTCTCTTAGTAAAGATTCCTTATCTTCGACTTCGGGAAGCACTCCATATAACAGAATCACATCTATAATTTCCCCGGGTAATTCTATATCCTTATCACATAACATGGTTTCTATATTATCAAGCTTATTCCTTTTGGCCTTTTCTTCAACCCTTTTCAATGCTAATGTCCGCTTGTCCAAAGCATAAACTTTTCCCCCTTTGCCTACTAACTTGGCAGCAGGGCCAGTACATGAGCCTATACCACAGCCATAATCTAAGATTGTTTGTCCTGCCTTAAGGTTAATCTTTCTAATTTCTTTTTCGGGCTTGAAGGGTATGCCCGATTTATCTCTTAGCCCCAAAAGGAAGTATTCTATTCTAGATTGGAAAGCCTGCATTTTACTCCTCCTTAGTGACAAATTTCGCTATATCTCGCAGTCCTTGCAGAAGTTGCAGCGCACACGAGCAGGCTGAAGTAAATTAGTTCAGCAAGATATCCTGGGTGCCTGACCACTTTATAGGGGCCTTCCTTAACGATGACTACCGTTTCATGCTCATCTCGGCAGCCTCCTTGTCTCTTCCTCAGGGAAGAAACTTTTGCCTCCAGAGATATTGCCGCGATAAACAAAATCGCACCTATAGCTATCACTACTACAGGAAAGTGCACTCTCGGTAACTTGGCAAACAAGCTTAGGAACTCCCATCCAGAGTACTCGGCGATGGCAGGAAGAAGCCATAGAGCTACAAGCGCCATAAACAGCACGCTGTAGGCTCTATCGTATGCCCTTACGAAGCTGACATTCTTTTCCCAAAGCTCCTCTTTTATCTTCCTGGTGGAGAGATCCCCTTTCTGCATTATCTTCTCCACCACTCCCTCTTTTTTCTGTCCTTCTTCAGGCATTTTCCCTCACCTTCTTCTTGGTTCCCACTGTCAGTAATACCCGTTCCCCAGAAAGTTGATGAATCCAGCTTCCTTTCTGCTGGTAAACATGGCTGAATTCAGCTTCCAGGAACTCTTTGAACTGGCTTTCCGAGTAGATATTCCATTTATCTAGGCTAGGCATGAAGAGGTTCCAGACCTTCACCACGAGACGCACCAGCCAACTATCGGCTATGTCTGCTATATAAAGCTTTCCCCGTGGTTTTAGCACCCTTTTCATTTCCCGGATAGCTGCTGCGGGGGCAGGATACCAGGAGAAAGATTCAAGGCATATGGCGCAATCGAAGTATTCATCAGGATAAGGGATATCTTCTACCCTGGCAATCCTAAACGATAAATTCCCGTAATTGTGGGCTCTCTCCTTTGATGTCAGCTGTCTCGCCCCTACAGTTCTACCTTTTTACTTTGCTAACCTTCTTTTGCCGACAAAATAGAGTATCACCAGCGAGGGGATCAGCAGATATATCGCCGGCATATAGGGCGGGCCATAGGCAGCCAGGAATTCAGTTCCAGAGGCAAACCAGGGCTCTCCTGCCTCCTCTGCCCCTGATGGAATAGAAGCCGCTATCATTGCCCATATGTCCATTGCGGCAACAATCCAAATCATGATGCTCGCCACCACTGACTTCGCCAATTGCCGAATATCCATGAAGTTGCTAACGCTGGACAGGTAAATCAACCCAGCACAGATAAGGATAACCGCTCTCCATGCCGTGAAGGTGCCCGCCTCCACAGTCAACGGGCCCCACTCTCCCCCTACGAATTCCAGTATCCCAAAACCTATGGCGGCAATACCTATAATGACGGCAAATATGCTGCCAGATGTTGACCTGTTATTCATCATTACCAACCTCCTGCCATTCCGATTAGATTGAGCACGCCTCCAAAAACGAAGACCATCGCTACAAGAAAGCCCAGAGTTGCCAGAATTTCTTTCCAGTTCAATTCCCTTAACAATAGGGCAAATGTTGCCAGGCAAGGGAAGTAGATGCTGAGCAAAATCACGGATTTGAATACCTGGTAGTTAGTCATTGCGCCTATAGGAAGTAACCCGATAGCCAGGTCTTTCCTGAGAAAACCGACCATCAGGGAAGGCGTTGCACTAGCTGGCACTCCAAATACCGATGCCAGGAGTCCCTCCAGTCCACTAGCTATGGCATCCATCGCTCCGGTGGCATACAGAACCATAACAATGGCGCAACCAAGCAGAACAAAGGGAACGGCGACAAACAGGAAATGCCGTGTCCTCATCCAGGTCTTTCTCAGTATATTTGACCACTGTGGTGCCCGATATGGAGGCACATCCATCAGTATCTCTGGTGATTCCCCAGGCCAAATCTTGTTAAGAACCCAGCCAAATACGAAATAGCCTATGGCCAGGGTTAGGAAGACCCACCCTATCATCCCTGGGACCAGCTCCTCCATCATCCCAATCTGTGCTCCGCAGGGAACAAATACCCCCAACAGGGCAATCATAATGAACCGCTGCTTTCTTGTTTCCAGCGTTCTAGCTGCTGTTACTCCAGGAACATTACATCCCAGGGAAATAAGGGTGGGCACAATAGCAAAGCCGTGTAGCCCAATCTTGTGCATCACCGTATCGATAAGAACGGCTAGCCTTGGCAAATATCCAGTATCTTCCAGAATTGCCAGCACGAAAAACAGTGCTAGCACTGCCCACAGGACGATGCCAAAGGGCATAAACAGGCCAGTGGTGAGCACCCCACCAGCGGCGAAACAGGGGTCGCCGACGAAACCCTCGGCAAAAACTGCCTTGTCGCCAACCAGAATAGTGAAAGCCCAGTCTGGCAATCCGGCAAGTTTTTCTCCTAAGAATGGAATCCAGTGGGTTCCGAAAATTCTGACAAAGAAACCATCGGTAAATAGACCGGCAAATTCACCAAAGAATGTCCAGAAGCCATAGAGAACGGCAATGGCAAAGGGAATACCTGTCCAGGGATTAACGGTTATGCCCGCAAGGGCATCCTTTAAAGTAGGCTTATAGGCACCAACCTCTACCGTTTCTTTGGCTATCCTATCTACTAAATCCCATCTTTGGTCAACGGTGAGCGCTCGTTCCATTTTAGCTAGCCTCCACTTTCTCAATGATTTTTCCCGTTTCAACAGGTTTTGCCTCTTTCATTCTCGACACCAATTCCTTCAGCCCCTCTCCTCGCGTCGCTACCGTAGTAACTACGGGCACCCCAAGGATGTCTTCCAACCTCTTGGTGTCCACCTTTATATTGACATCCTTAGCTACATCAGCCATGTTTAAATCAATCATGACTGGATAACCCTTCTCAATGAGCTCCAATGCCAGATAAAGGCCGCGCTCCACCTTGGAGGAATCAATGACACAGACCACGGTGGCGCCTTTCTCTTCCTCAAGCATTCTCACGGCTACTTCCTCGGCTCTATCCTTTGGATCCAGGGAAAAGGCCCCCGGGACATCTACGACTTCAACTCTTTCGCCCTCGATCATCATGTGTCCTTTGTCAAAGTCAACCGTCGTTCCGGGGTAATTCGATACCGTCGCTGCCGCTCCTGCTAGATGGTTGAAGAGCACAGACTTACCCACATTGGCCTGCCCCATTAGCAACACCTTGTTCATTTTCCCACCTCCACTATGATTTTATCGGCCAATCCCAAGCCAATAGAAGTGTTACTCCTACCTACAGCAACTACCAACGGGCCCTTTATTGGCTGCTTGGTCATCATCTTGATTTCCTTCCCTTCTCTGATGCCCATGCCAGCTATTTTATCCTTCAAACCTCCCTCAATCTTCTTAACTATGCCCTCCTCTTCATACTTCATTTCAGATAGTTTCTTTTCCACTTTTACCCTCCCTTCAGGTCAATCTTGCATGCCATCCTATAGCTAATAATAGATGCTTTTATATTTTTACCTCCGCTGTTTTTCCGCGGTGTTCTCAATTCTTGGTCACCATAATCTTCTGTGCCATTCCGCGGCCGATGGCGACAACGTTCCTGTCAACCTCAACTGTTACCGGTCCGTAATTGGATATTACCCGTACCACCTTGCCTTCAATCAGCCCTCTCAGGAAGAGCTTCTGCCTCAAGCCACGTCCTCCTTCAACGGCTACAATCCTGGCTGCTTCACCGATTCTAAGTTGAGCTAGTACCAT
>JAUXIH010000090.1 GCA_030621105.1 Dehalococcoidia bacterium
CAACAATACCCGCTTGTTGAGCCACAGTGTTTACATTCCAAGGGGGGCAGACACGACGGAGTGAGTTAATTATCTCTTCATGAGCGATAGCATAGCCTAAGCGCAGTCCAGCCAGCGCATAGTCCTTGGTCATAGAGCGCAGGATGAGCAGATTACCCTTTTCAATCATATTCAGGGAAGACCAAGCTTTGTCCACGAAGGTGATGTAGGCTTCATCCAAGATGAGAAGAGAGTCTCCCGCAGCGGATACAATCCTACCAAACTCTTTATGGCTGAGGTAGCCCCCGGTGGGGTTATTCGGATTACAGATGAAGATTATCCGTGGCACATGTTGTTTTATCAGTTCTTCAGTCTTATCTATGTCCAGCTTAAAACCATCCTCCTCCAACAATTGTTGACTGATGACCGATGCTCCCACAATGTTGCAGGCGACTTCATATTCTCCGAAGGTGGGTTTTATGAGCATAGCCCTATCCCCCTTACCAAGATAGGCAAGGACAGCCAGGCGAATAAGCTCAGTGGAGCCGTTGCCGACCAGTACATTCCGAGGCGTAACTCCCAGCTTTTGGGCCAAACGACGCCTCAGGCTATTAGTCTCCGAATCGGGATATCGGGTAATCCTTACGCCCTTTGCTGTTGGCCTGACTCCAGGCGGTACACCGTTGGGATTAGAGCCGACACTGAAATCAATTACATCGTTGGGAGCAATGCCCAGTACTTCTAGCTCGCTGTAATTCAGCCCCCCATGCTCGCAAAGCTTCAGGCTTGCTATTTCCGGTCTAGGTTGCAAAGGCAATGCGCATCACCTCCACAATTAAACAAAGTCCACACCAAAGCAGAGCAGATATCTCCACCAGCTTTATTCCCGAAAAGATGAGCTGAGAGGATAGAGGATTATTGGAATTACCTAAGCTGTAGTGGTCTACCTTCTCCAGTTGAGTCCTGAGTGCTCCAGCCGTTGCACTCATCGGCCAGCCGGCGTTGGGACTCTCGGTTTTGCTATGGTCGCGAAGCATAATTTGCCAGGCATTCCTTCCATCCTTCCGACATAGATAAGCAGCCGTTACTATCAACAGCCCCGAAATGCGCGCCGGGATGAAGTTCAGCACATCATCCAGCCGGGCAGCAAACTTCCCCAGATATTCGTATTCACCATGATAACCAATCATAGCATCAAAAGTATTCACTACTCGGTAGGTTATAGCTCCGGGCACACCGAGGAGCAAAAAATAGAAGAGAGGAGCCACCACGCTATCGCTGGTGTTCTCTGCTGCTGACTCCACCGTGGCTGATACCAGATGTGGCTCATCAAGCTTGCTAGTGTCCCGACTGACCAAAGCGCTCACCCTGTCCCTCGCGCCACTCAAATTACCATCCTCAAGAAACCCCTTGACTTTAAAGACAATTCGATGTAGCTCTTTGATAGAAAAAGTTGACTTAAGCAAGAATGCAGCAACCAGAACATAGGCTACCGTATTCACCCCTCTGAGGTAAGCCAGGAGAAAGTAGGCAGGCACGGCAAAAAGGGCTATCGTCAAGATTACCATTCCGGTGCCATAAACAAGCTGAGCCCACCGACTCTGGCATGGGGCAACCCTTAACTCCAGTGAGATGACCTTACCCAGCCAGACCACAGGGTGCACATGGCGAGGGAATTCCCCTAAGGCGAGGTCGATAGCTAGTGCCAGGAGTAAAACAATCATGTTTTCCAATAATACTAATCAGTCTCCTTCTCCCCGAGCTCAACAGAGATTTCCAGAAACCAAACTTTTTCCTTCCTTTCCTTCTTTACTTCCTTAACCTTAAGTCGCTTCTTGAAGAGCGGACCATCGGTTACAAAGGTGTGATATTCCCCATTCTCCCCGCAAGGATGGGGATTAAATCTCTGGATTTCAGTAATGAAAGCTTTATCTATATTCTTTCCAAGCAAATCTTCATCCAACTCGGTAGCTATAACTCTTGCCTTAAATCCCAGCTCCAAAAACTCGCTCAGGAGCTTTTCTGGCTCGATTTTCCAAAGTGGCATAATTGGCTTTATGCCAAGTCCCTCACAAACCCTTTCTATCCATCCCCGATGTTCTTCTAAATCGATATCCCCAAAGACACCTCCCTTCACCCCCTCTTTCCTAAGCCCTCTCACCGCCTTCTTGAAATTCTCCTCATAATCTTCCCATGAACTCTTCACATGGATAATTGGGATTCCGATAGCCTCAGATTGCAAATCTAAAACCCCGGTCAAGATGCCATGTGACCTTGACCTTTCTCCATCTTCAGAAATCATGTTGAGGAGACGAACAACCTCATAGCCCTGCGAGAGCGCCTTATAGGTCGCCAGAGCACAATCCTTCCCTCCACTCCAAGACGAGAAAACCTTCATTCTCCCTCCTCCTTCTCTATAGCTTCAGTCACTGCCCTCTTCGTCACCATGCCAATCAACTCTCCCATCTTGGCATGTCCACCGGTGTATCTCACCAGAGGACCTTTACCAGAGACAACGATTATGTTGTCGGTTCCTGTGCCGGTAGCCTGGTTTTCGGGAGTATATGTACTTCTAATATCCATATCCTGAAGAGCGGCAGTTTTGGCTTCTGTAGCGGTAATAAGAGCCCTTGCCATAGCTCCATTGCTCAGGGTAGCATTGGTCAAAAGAATAATATTGATCGTCCCGCATAGACTTTCAAACCTGCTGTCCCTTTCCACTGAGCCAGCTTCATCCACTCCCATCCTTTGAGCATTGCCTTTTATCCCCGCGGTAGCCAGGCAGCCTACCATAAACTCTTGGTAACTCATCTCGCAGAGAGCTAGATTATCCATATCAGCCCCGGTGGTTAGTATAGTTAGCTCCTGCGGTGGAATTCCCAGAGCTGAGGGAAGCCATTTTTCAAATTCCTCATAGTTCTGGTGTATATAATCCCACAGAGGGCGGGGGTTATAGTGGTTAGCTACAAAGCTCACCCCTCTATATCCATCCCGAGTACTAAGAACCCCACGCTTCCCTCCCAGGTAAACAAGCAGGGTCTTCACCTTAAAACCTTTATAGGCATGATAAATTATCTTTGCCTTTATTCTCTTTAGCTTTAAGTGAATTTCCTTTTCCTTCACTTATCTCAATCCTTCAATAATTAGTATCAGTAACTAGGCTACTATCAGCGTTCAATCCCATCCCGAGCTTCAATGCCCTTCTGGTAGTAATGTTTGACCTCCACCATCTCCGTTACCAGGTCGGCAGCAGCAATAATCTCAGGCGGGGCATATCGCCCGGTGAATACCACCTCCACGCCATCTGGCTTACGCGCCGTTATCTCTAGCATCTCTTCTAAGGAGATCAGATGAGAATAATGGGCAGTGGTAATCTCGTCAAAGACGATGACATCATACTTACCGGAGAACATAGCCTCTTTCGCCTTCGCCAGACCCTCCTGCACCCTTCGGACATCCTCTTCCTGGTGAGGATTCTGGACATGGATGAAAGTACCCTTGCCATATTGCTCGATAGTGATATAGGGACACACCATTTTTGCCGCTTCAAGTTCACTACAGTGCTGTCCCTTCATAAATTGCCCAATATATGTCTTTAACCCCCGTCCCATAGCTCGAAAGGCTAAGCCCAAAGCGGCTGTAGTCTTGCCCTTGGAATTTCCCGTGTAAACTTGGACATATCCCTTCCCCAGATGGTGTGATCCTTTTGGTGTCATAACTATCTCCTTTCTAGACCTGTAACTCCCTAGCTAAATCACCGGCAGGCACGACTATAGGTTTGCTCAAATAAATGTGGATAGAGGAATTTGGCTATTCGCTCCACCAGCTCCACCACCCGAGGCCCGGGGCGACAGCTAATTCCACAGGGAAGGGAATAAATCTGAGCATTCCTGATGGCAGCCATATCCCCCCACCCCTTCAGTCCTTCGACGACTTCCCCCTTTTTCCAATCACAGGTTATAATTACTTCAGGGTCGTAGTCCCTCAGGGTTTCCAGTGTGATAGAGGGGAATGCTGATGAATCCGGCAGGGATATACTTTCACCCCCAGATAGGGCGATAGCATCATACTGAACAGAGCCAGAACCGGCAATTATCAGGGGTTCATAACTCATTACCCGCAGTACCCTTGGTCTTGTCTTGCAAGGGACGGTATCTATCTTTCTTTCGACTTTCCCCACCCTCCTCCTCAAAGAAAGTGTCAGGTCTTGAGCAAAGGAAACCCTGCCGGTGAGCATCCCTATTTCCTCTATATTCTCAAATACCTCCTTCACAGTTTTGGGATTTGCCACCCAAATAGTTTGTTCTTCCCTTTCCAGTTCCTTCACCTGAGGTTCATGAATATCCCCATATGCCAGAATGATATCTGGCTGTAGCGCCTTTATCCTCTGGATTTGAGGTTCAAGAAAACCGCCTATCTTCTCCTTCAGTCTTGCTTGAGGAGGGTAGTCACACAGTTCAGTTACCCCCACTACTTCCGCATCCAGACCCAGTGCGAAGAGAATCTCGGTGTTGGACGGAGCCAGAGATACAATTCGCTGTGGCAGCCTATTCACGGCTGTCTCCCTTCCCAGACTATCTTTAAGCTGGCTCATTTCGCCTCTC
>JAUXIH010000062.1 GCA_030621105.1 Dehalococcoidia bacterium
TGAGTAAAGTCTGAAGACCCTTTGAGTCCTCAAGATAGATGGTCACATCATCAACATCGGTGGCTACTTCACTTCCGGCTATCCGGTATTCCACAAAATGACCAGAAGGAAATACTGACAGCATCCCATCCTCGTAATGGTTTTTGATTCTGTCGGTGGTGTCATTCAGGACCAGCTTTGTTGAACCTACCGCAACATCACTGGTAGCATCCAGCGTTCCTTCATAGCCATCGGTGGCTGCCGAACCCGGAACGAAGTTGTAGTTGACAAGCATACGGGCCATCGGGACGGTGGTGGTGGTAGCACCAATCTTGCCATAGCGGAAACGCCTGCCATCAGGAAAGTCCAAGCAAGTTCCGAGCGGATATTCCTGCAAGGCACTCTGGGCGTAGACGTCCGGTGTTTTCAGGGGGGTAACAGCCCCAAAGCAACTGATAGGCAACCACAGAATCATGCCCTTGTTGTTGATGAGCTTGTGTTGTGGTCGATAAATTGTTAAGTCTGCCATTTTACCTTTCACCTCCATTACTCGGCAAGCGAGAGTCTATTATAGACCACTCTCTCAGGTCTTTATTCGCTTATCCTTTCGGATTGCAACGGGATTACGCTACACCGGCACCGATTATCCCGGCAAGGCTGTATTTCTTGAAACAGGCAGCCCCGCAATACCAGGTGAACCGGTTGGCGATTGCGTTGTAGTCTTCCAGGAACTCTTCCCTCTCATGCACCATCTCGCCAGCGTGGAGTCCGCAGACCTTATCCTCACCCAGCTGCATAGCAAGGATAACAGTGCTGTCGTAACCGGAAGCATAAGCCGTGTCGAAGTCATAGTCCGCAATGGTAAGGACACTGGATGAGGAGTCCGGGTAGTTGTTCAGAATCCAGTCTGACACATAGACGGGTATTTCGTCATAAGATGCCATCTTGGTTCCGAAGAGTGCGGAATCAATCATCTGTAGTCCGCTGGTGCCGGCTGCCCTCATCAGGGTAGTGAGCTGGCGCCGTGCCTTCCTGGACATCAGAATCAGGTCAGGTTTCCCGGGCTTAATCTGGTCGACCAGTTCGTCCATCGCCGCCATAGTTATCACCGCAGCCGTAGCATTATTGACGATAACCTGGTCGTTATCGATGCCATCAAGGTCAGTAGTGGTTGCGATTTCCAGCTCTGCCAGCAGCTTGAGCAGACCCTTGAACTGAAGGGTGTTTGAGTCCACAGAAGTCCGGCCGATAATCATGGTCTTTTCAAACTCATGCGCCATAGCCTTAGCAGCCAGAGCGATATCTATGGTCTCCGGGTTCTGAGTCAGGTTCAGGTTAATCTGCCCCTTATCAGTGTATCCAGTCTGAATCAGGGTATAGATATCGGTTGTCCTCGGCTCAAAAGTCCCAGTGGATTCAACAAGCTGGGTGCCGACAGTTGTCCAGGCTGCGGTAGGCAGGGTCAGTTCCACATTGTATTTATAGGAATTGCCTGCAATGGTTTTCATCGGGAGAACACCGATTAAGGGACTCTCCTTCACTATCCAGTCGCAGACCCCGGACATAATCATATCTCTGTCAAGGTATTCGTATTGTGTTAAGGTTTGCACCTTTTACACCTCCTACTTCTTCAGCGCCAGCCCCTTGGTAATCTTTTCATCGGGGCTAAGGTCGCCTAGACCACCCCCAACAGATATAGCAGAAGCAGGTCTTTGTCCTAACCCAGGCGGTTTACCGCTCCGTAATTGGTCGCTGGTAGGGCCTCTTTTCTTGAGAATGTCGGCTGCTTTCTTTAGCCTTGCAGGATTGCCGTCAGGAACAAGGTCAGCCAGTTCTGCCTCATCAACGCCGGCTGATAAGGCAGCCAGTTTTGTATTGACTGAGGCTTCGCTCTTGGCTAAATCCGCTTCCCTTTCGGTGAACTTGGCGCTCTTGGCATCGTAGTCAGCAGCAACACCCTGAAGCCTGAGAGCTTCTGCCCGGTTGGCCTGTTTGACCCTTATTGAATCCTGTGCAGGCTTATCTTCGCTGTATTGTGCCAACTCAGCATCATCCTTGGCTTTCAGTAGCTCAGCGACCTGGCTTGAAACAGTATTATACTGTGCAGTCAGTCCACTAACCTGTCCTGTCAGCCTAGTAACTTCACCCTCAGCCTTCTCAGCCCGGCCTTTCTGTTCTCGGCCATCGGCAGAAAGCGCATCCTCAACCAGCTTTTTAACGGCTACTCCGCTATACTGTTTGCCTTCCTCAATCGATGAAGTCAACTGTTCAGCAGCAGAAGTTTGCTCAGAGCCAGGCTGAAGGTTCTGTCCAGCCGGAGTCCGACCTCCGTCCCCTGTCTTACCAGTTTTGTCCATAGTCATTGAGTTTCCTCCCTTTTAGAGTAATATATTTACCCACGACTGTCAATTTGTGGGCTTACTCCCTAAGTCCTGCTAGTAACCTTTCAATCTCACTCCCTCTCTCTTCCCACTCTTCCATGAATCTCTCATAGGAAGTGAGTGTCAGGCGCCTCTTCTTTTCGGCTATCGGCGTGTAGTCAAACTTTATCACCAGCCAAGCATCCAACTCCCTGTTTTCCCACCGGAAGTCGTCCTTTGCCTTCAGGTGAGGGAGCGCTATGTATGTCAGATATTGATTGAAGACTTCCCTTGACGGAACCTCAGTGAAGTCCCACTTTGCGTTACCGAGCAAGTCCCGATAGACATTGCGGTAGAAGTCCATGTTCTCCATCATAAACCAGTCATCTTCATACCACAGGTCAGTGCCAGTATCGAGCTTCCAGTTCTTTGGCTTTCCTTCGCCTACGATTTTGTAGTAGCCAACATAGGCATTGACATACTTCTCCGGCACAAACTTGCCATAGGCCTCACGCTTCATCTCAGCCAAGCCAAAGGCAGTATACTTACCATCAGGGCTAAACCTCATGGCATCCCGGGCTGCCTTCCTTGCCCCCGGATCCTCAATGTAGAACTCAGACTCGTTATCACCCAGCCCCGCGAGCCTATCAAAATCAGCTTTATATTCGTCGTAGATATTGTCGTATTCTACCGATGGCACATCTTGTGGCTTGGGAATATCTATCCCCACTATATTGTGCATCGCCTCGGCAAACTCCGGGTTTTCCGCAAGGAACCGCTCCTGCCTGAAGCCCTTAACTTCCAGTTCGTGATAGGCAACGAAGTTCTCAATCTGGTCAGTGGGGAATCTATCCCCGGTAACTGTATTTGATATTCCAAGAGCCTCACGCCGGCGCCTGTCCAATCTGTAATCCTCATGCTCTGAGAGATAGTCCCGCCGCTCCGAGCTTGTCTCAAGGGCATCATACGCCTCATCCTCAGCGCGGTATTTAACATCTAGCCGCCACCTGGGCACCAAGTAGTTATCCAGATATCCCCTGTCTTTATCCAGTGCCTCAGCGGCGTTGTCACCGTGATAGCTCTCGTTCATTAAGAAGTCATTGAGGTCGGAATTGTCGTATCGGCTGAGCTTGGCCTCAGCGCTGTTACCGCTTGTCTCATCCACTATCTGCATGTGAGCCACATAGGAATTGACCACTTCATCAGGGACAGGTGCTTCCCGGGTCCCCTTGCCCATAGCGTCAATCCTGCGCTCTATGTCGTGGAATGTCTCAGCCCCTACCTTAGTCGCCCTGACTTCAGCAATAGCATCCTTATCACCAGCCTCTTGTGCCTCTTTCAGGGCATCAAACAAACCCTGGTTATCTACCCTTAGCTGGAGATATTCCAGTGTCTTGTTAGTCAGGCTCAGCGGATTGCCACCCTCGGTTCTCCAGTCAACATAAGATTGAACATCAGCCTCTTCAGCAGCGAGATGGTCCTTGAGCAGGAGCAGGTCTGCCTCAACGCTACTGTGCCTTCCCTCAGATACCATTTCTTCATAGGCAAAGTGGGTATCTATGGAGGTTTCAGGCGGTAAGGTTAGTTTGGGGATAGCGTTATCCGGTATGTCCAGCTCCTTGATGAGCCTGTTAAAATCATTGTATGCTTCCTTGGTGAGTATCTTGGCCTGTCCCCAGATAGCCAGTTGAGCGTTCTCGCTCGAGTGGCTCCTGAGATAAGCCTGTCGGGGGTTAAGCCCTATCTCGGCCTCATGCTTTTTGAGAAACTCAGCCTGCTTCCCCTCGTCAGTAATCGCCCAGTATTGATTGAGCAGGGCGAACTGCCTCTGGGAGAAGTTGCCCAACTGTGCGTTTCCGGTTCTCTCATCGCTATCAAAGGCCTTGAGTGCCTTCTCTCCCTTATAGGTTACTTCTTTGTATTTCCCGTCTGGTTGAAGTTCATTGACTGTTATCTCAGCCTTATCGCCAGCAACAACCAGCTTTTGCCTATCCTGCCACATCTGATAATAATCAACAAATGTAGGTCCCTCAGCCGGGTTGGTATTGAGGCTAACCAGCTTCTCATTGGGTAAAGTGCTCAGGTGCTCATTGATAATCTTAGCCTCAACAATCGCCCTAATATAATCCGGGAATCCCTTTTCTTTAGTCAGGGTAGCTAGGTCAACGCCCTTGAATTGATGAGCAGTGTCAGCCCAGAAATCGGCTGCATCATAGGGGGGTATCGCTAGCCCATAGTCTAAGTTCTCCGAATACTTCGGCAGGCCCATCTTAGTCCAGTTCTCTTCCCAGTCTCCGGTGTATGTCTGGACACCTTCCCCATACCAGCCTAGCGGAGCTGCTATTAGTGCACCCTTCCAGCCTTCACCTTCAAAGGCTTCCCAAATATCATTGAGCATGAAGGGTAAAACCCTGTCTAGCCATTGCCTAGCATTAGTGACTTCAACAACTTGGCCAAGGAAGTTTCGGCCAGTCCAAAAATCAAGCAAGGTGCTAAAGAGTGGCGAGAAGGAACTTCTTACAAAAGTTTCCTGTATTCTTATCGGGTCAACATCATACTCAGCGCCCGTCACTGAAGATATCCCAGTTTCAGTAACAAGTCGAGCATATAAGACAACGAACTGCCGATGGCCAGCCCAAGGGTCTATCCTTGTCTTGCCAATACGAGCACTCATAAATTCAGCATTACGAGGGTCATCCTCTAAATCCCAAAGGCCGAGCCAGCTACCAAGAAACATTATTCCGCCTATCTCAGCATTTATTAAAAGAAAGTCCCTCCAAGCCTCTTTCATTACCCGGGGATTAAACCCAACCTTGCCATTACGAACATGGATACCGAGTAAGTGCTTTGGCAAAAGGAATCTGCCTACCTTTGACCTTGCGGCAAAGAATGTAGCACTCATAGCAGGAGCTAACCCTGAGAACCTCTGCAGGTTAGCCCTCTGGATAAGATCACCAAGCATTGACTGATGGTCAGTCATCTCTTCAATTATATCAAAGGCCTCTCCCTCTTCAAGGGTTATCTCCCCAGAAGCTATCTTCTCAGCTCTCCTTCTGGCCTCTGCTAACTTTAACTTCCACACACCCCATACGATTTTATTTGTGCCAGTAACGAACCCTCTCTCAAATGGCCTAATATGCCACATCTTAGCAGTTATTCTTGGGATAGCTCTTTCAACCGAAGGGAAGCCAAATTCCTCGGCGCCTCTCCATTGCTCTGTCCCTTTTGTCATTTCCCAACTGCCTACTCGCAGTGGGTCATGCCCGGTAGCAGCACGGATTTGTTCATACATCTCGTAGTCCGGGTCTTTCAGTATTAGCTCCCGTTCTGCCTCAGCGTGTTTCTGGCTAAACATCGCTTGATAAGAAGCAGCATGTCCCTGCCAAGCTACAACAGGATGACCAGCAGACAGGACTTTGGACTGCCTTAAATATGAATTATCAAACGTCGCTTTTGTGGCTCTCATGAAGTTACCTATATCAATCGGAGCCATTGCAAGCTCTTTAAGCACCCGGTTGAGCATCCTTTGTTCCATAAAGTTGAATATGGGTTTTACCTTGAAAGCACTTTCAATCGGCGCATCATACTTTGTCACATGAGGAACCGGAAGTGACTCGTCTCTAGCCTGTGATACTGCTATGTCATATAAATCCTTTGTTATCTTGCCCTCAGCTAATTGAGTATCCAGTGCTAGTTTTTTCTGGGCATACTCCAGTTCGGCAGGCGTTCTTAACTCCGAGATAGTAGGATAGTTAAACCCCGGCTCAAGTAAGGTCTTGTAGCCATAGGGGATACCCGACAGCTTTCTGAGATAATCAGCAGTCTCCTGGTCAATCGGTGTCGGCGGTCTGCCACCCTCAACTACCTCACGGAAGATACCCTCAGCTATATCCTCCAGTGTCTTGCCCTGTTTTGCTGTCGTCTCAAGAGCCTTCATAGCTTTGGGCTGCTTGCCGAAGACATAATTCAGCCTGTCCCATGCCGAACCACCCTCGGGAAATAAGCCACGCCCAGTAGGCTTCCCCCTATCCCTAGGTATAGCCCTGCCATCTAGGGCATTGACCAAGGCTGTATAAGTATTAACCAGTTCAAAGGGATAGGCCTTCATCTTGTCAGC
>JAUXIH010000132.1 GCA_030621105.1 Dehalococcoidia bacterium
GCAGACTACTGGCGGCTGGTGGATCATTAATATGTTGGGAGAAGGACAACATGAACTCAGTGAAGGCAATCAAGAGAAACTGGGTGCTAACAGTTTTAACAACTGGTTCCAAGAACAAAAAGAGAGCAGTTCCATTAACATCTACATCGATGATGCGAAAATAGCACAAGCGATAGCAATGGTTCTCAAAGAAAATTAGTAATATGATTAACATGATGAAACAAGATATTGGAATTGGATTACTGGGGCTAGGGGTTATTGGAAGTGGCGTAGCCAACATACTATTGAACAGAGTAGACACCCTAACAGAAAAAGTAGGGGCTCCTCTGGTATTAAAAAAAATACTGATCCACGATATTACAAAGAAACGCCAGGTGGTAACCGACCCCAGCTTATTAACCACCAATGTTAAGGATGTCATCGACAATCCCGAAGTAGATATAGTAATAGAGCTCATTGGAGGTGAGAGACCTGCTCTGGATTACATCAAACAGGCTCTGGCCAACGGAAAGCACGTGGTTACTGCCAACAAGGAAGTTATAGCTAAGTATGGCTACGACTTGCTGGCTTTGGCCAGCAAGCACAGAACTTACCTTCGTTACGAAGCAAGCGTTGGCAGTGGTATACCACTTATCTCGTCTTTACAACAGGACTTGGCTGCCAATGAAATCTCAACAATCTACGGCATACTGAATGGCACCACCAACTATGTTCTGACCAAAATGTCGCAGGAGGGATTAAGCTTTTCCGCTGCATTACAGCAAGCCCAGAATCTGGGTTATGCTGAAGCCAACCCCAGCAATGATATTCAAGGGACAGATGCCGCATACAAGCTGGCTATTCTATCCAGTCTGGCTTTCCACACTATCATTGACCCTAAAGACATATACTGCCAAGGCATCTCACATCTTGAAGCCCAAGATTTCCGCTATGCCAAGGAGTTTGGCTACACCATAAAACTACTGGCTATCGCTAAGCGACAGGGTGATAGTATCGAGGTACGAGTGCACCCCTCATTTATTCCTCAGGAATCTCAATTGGCCAAGGTAGATAATGTCTACAATGCTGTACAGGTAGAAGGTGATTTGGCCGGCAAAGTAATATTTTACGGAGAGGGAGCTGGGTCTCTACGAGCATCCAGTGCCGTCATTGCTGATGTACTGGCTATCGCCGGCAATGTTCACAACATGATAGGCAATATTACTGAGCCCCAGATCAATCAAAATCTCGATGTCCAAGCGATATCTGAGCTACACACACGTTACTACTTCCGCTTAAAGGTGGCTGACCGTCCAGGCGTTCTGGCTCAAATTTCCAAGGTACTGGGAGATAATGACATCAGTATCTCCTCGGTGATACAAAAAGAAAGCGACTTGACATCACAGACCGCAGTTCTGGTAATCATGACACACCGCGCCCAAGAAAAAGCGGTCCAGAAAGCACTCGCGGATCTACATAGCCTGGAACTAGTGCAAGAGGTCAGCAATTTCATCAGAGTCGAGGCATAAAATAATGAAGCAAGGCGTAGTACAGAGATACATTGAACTCCTTCCCGTTACTTCCAGCACTCCACTTATCACCCTTGGTGAAGGAGAAACTCCCCTGATCAGATCCCAATCTCTAGAGAAAAAGCTTGGCTGCGGTGAGCTATATTTTAAATTTGAAGGTTGTAATCCCACAGGCTCATTCAAAGACAGGGGAATGGTTGTAGCAGTAGCCAAAGCTCTCGAAAGCGGCAGCTCAGCCATCATATGCGCCTCGACAGGCAATACCAGTGCTTCGGCATCCGCCTATGGTGCTCGTTTCGGACTAAAGAGTATCGTCGTCATCCCCCAAGGAAAAATAGCAAAGGGAAAATTGGCTCAGGCCCTTATTTACGGTGCCCAGATCATAAGCATCGCAGGAAACTTTGACCAGGCACTCCAAATAGTTAAAACTATGACAGAGAAATATCCCATCACGCTGGTAAATTCACTGAACCCCAACCGCATTGAAGGACAGAAAACAGCAGCCTTTGAGATCGTGGATCTTCTAGGTGACGCACCCGATTACCTGTTTATTCCCGTAGGCAATGCTGGCAATATTACCGCATACTGGAAAGGCTTCACCGAGTATCATCGTATTGGCAAGGCAAACCACACACCCAAGATGATGGGATTTCAAGCTGCGGGTGCCGCCCCTATAGTTGAAGGCAAAATCATAGAGAACCCTGAGACCATAGCCACCGCCATTCGTATTGGGAACCCGGCTAGCTGGCAGAAAGCAACAGCAGCGCGGGATGAGTCTGGTGGCCTCATAGGTTGCGTCACCGATGACGAGATCATGAGCGCATATAAACTACTAGCAGCAAAAGAAGGTGTCTTTGGAGAGCCAGCTTCGGCTGCCTCCGTAGCGGGACTCATTAAACTGGCAAAAGGCGGGGTAAGCTTTGCCAACAAGAGACTTGTTTGCATCATCACGGGAACAGGATTGAAAGATCCCGACACATCCATTAAATACGCCTCTCCCCCAATTGAAGTTCCCGCCAATTTATCCGCAGTAGAGGAAGCCTTGGGATATCCTCCCAAGCAATAGAGGTATTTTCATGGCAAAGATTATCACAGAAAGCATTGGAAAATTCGGTCAGCATTATCCCAAGATAGCAGCAATTATCACCGCCAGCGCCCATGGAAAAGATAATCTGATGACCGCTGCGTGGCATAGTGCTATCTCCTACAATCCCCCGCTATACGGAGTTGCCATATCACCCAAGCGATTCATATATCAACTCATCATGGAAAGCAATGAATTCGGCATAAACTTTATCCCCCTGGATAAAAGCTTGCTTGCCGCCCAAGTAGGGGGAATTTCAGGAAGGGAAACGAATAAATTCCAGAAGTTCAATATCAAGACAGAGAAACCAATAAAAACCGGAGTTCCTATACTCAAAGAAGCTTACGCTACCTATGAATGTAAGCTGGTGGATAACACAACCTATGGTGACCATGCCTGGATTGTTGGTAAGGTTATGGCAGTACATTTCCTTGAGGAGTGCTTCACCAACCAACAAGTGCTCAACCCAAGTAAAATAAATCCTCTACTTTGTCTCGGTACTGAGCACTATGTCACCCTGGATAATAGTAGCCTGCATTTCATCAGGAAAGGTGGTTAATAAATGGTAGATCAAGATAAAGTTAAGCTGGCCACTGTTTCTTTAATAGAAGCCATAGGACAGGATCCTGAACGAGAGGGAATAAAAAATACGCCTCGCCGAGTGGCAGAGATGTATGCTGAG
>JAUXIH010000021.1 GCA_030621105.1 Dehalococcoidia bacterium
GGATAAGTAAGATTCTCTTCGTCTTTTTGCACAGTAAGCGAAGGCAACTTGGTGCGCTGTGCATCAGAATCATGCGGATTGTACAGTGGCTCATACCTAAGCCCCTCGAGAGCTTTTCCGTACACCACTCCTTTCTGCACATAATCATCAAGCCCAACCCTGTCAACAAGACCAGCAGCTAAAATAAGGTAATCATCATCAAATTCCATAATGCTATAGTCAGCATTCTTTGCCACTGCCAGAGCAGTATTACCAGGCAGGGTCCAGGGAGTTGTTGTCCAGGCAAGCAAATATACTGGCTTGTCCTCCGCTAATAACAAAGCAAAATCCGACCTGACTGCACTATCTTCTCCAAGCAAGGATCCCACATCCAATTTAAACTTTATATATACCGACGGGTCTTCTGCTTCATCATAACCTAAAGCTACTTCATGGGAGCTAAGGGAAGTTCCACATCTGGGACAGTGTGGCGTAACTTTATAGCCCTGGTAGATCAAACCCTTATCCCATAACTGCTTTATTGCCCACCAGGATGACTCAATATAGGAATTATCCAAGGTAACATATGGATGCTTCATGTCCAACCAGGTGCCAATGCGCTCAGTCAGGGCTTCCCACTCTTTAATATAGATAAATACGCTTTCACGGCATCGCTGATTGAATTGGGCAATCCCATATTCCTCAATTTGAGCCTTATTTGTCAGGCCAAGGGAATGCTCAATACCAAGTTCGACAGGCAACCCATGTGTATCCCATCCCGCCTTACGCTGCACATAATACCCCCGCATCGTCCTATACCTGCAGACAGCATCCTTAAATAAGCGCGAGAGCACATGGTGGACCCCGGGGCTACCATTAGTAGTAGGAGGACCTTCATAAAAAACATATCTCGGCCCTCCCTGCCTAATCCTTAACGTCTTGTCAAAGATATCGCGGTCTTTCCAAAAAGAAAGTATATGCTCCTCTAACTCGGGAAAATTAACCTTACTCTTTACTACAGGGAACATAACCTACTTTTTCTTCAATAAAATAACTACTTTACGGTTATTTCCCTCTCCAACGCTATGTGTTGTTACATCAGAACGATTGGCTAGAGCGAGGTGAACAATACGACGTTCGCTGGGTATCATGGGTTCCAGCGTCATAGCACAGCGCCTGGATATTACCTGTTCCGCTAAATGGGCAGCTAATCTCTCCAAGGATTCACAACGGCGACGCTTATATCCATCCACATCAACAACCAACGGTCTCCATTCTGATAACTGTGCTGATACTATGATCTTGACAATATACTCAAGAGAAGCCAATGTCTGTCCACAACGACCAATCAGGATACCTAAATCATCACCTAGAATATTCAATGTTACAGACGTATCTTCAGAAACAACTTGTACCCGCCCCTCTATGCCGATAAGACCAAGCAACTTTTCTAACACATTCACAGCAACCTGAGTAAAATCTTGCTCAACCGACATCAATGGACTAACGCTGATAACAGCATCTTCATCCCCAATACCCAGAATTCCAGTCCTGCCTTCCTTGAGGACTTCCACATCAAACTGGTCCCGAGGTACTCCTAATCTATTCTCGGCTTCGATTATCGCTTGTTCTACCGACTTGGCCGCTATTTCCATATTTTCCACCACGGGCTACCCTTCCCCGATGCAGAGGCCTTAGTATGAGGTGGGCTCGCAATCACATCAACAATTTTATGACTACCTCCTCGCCGTGTAGTCGCGCTCGAAGATCTGAGGTAGCCCCAACCACCAACAATAAAGTATTGAGTAGCAATACCTATAATATTGGAAACCAGCCAAAATAGAGGTAACCCGGAAGGAAACATCAGGCTCATAACAGCAAACATAAATGGCATCATCATCAACATCATGTCGTTGGTAGATTTCTGCTTGGGATCAGAAGTAGGAGCTGTCGTCATCTTCTGCTGCACCCACATTGTGGCACCAACCAGCACAGCCAACAACACATCCCCACTCTCCCCCAGGTTAATCCAGAGGAACTGGCTATTCACCGGCAGTGCATGAGCTATAAGTGGCGAGGAATACAGATGTTGAGATAAATCCAGCAAAGCATCTGGAGTAACAGCTACAACTTTCATAATAGATTGATACAGGGCAATCCAAACAGGAAACTGGACTAGCATAGGTAGCACACAGCCCAGCGGGTTTACGCCAGCCTCTGCATAAAGTTTGGATGTCTCCTGTTTTAGCTTCTGCTGGTTCCTGGCATATTTCTTTTGCAGATCCTTCAGTTTAGGTTGCATCCCCTGCATAGCCAAGACAGACCTGAGTTGCTTTAAGGTAAGAGGCGTAAGTGCCAAACGAACCACTATGGTTAACAGAATAATGGCTAAACCAAACTCCGCCTCTCTAGGCATAATACTGGACAAGGCAACCAGACCATTCAGCATAGGGTCAAGAATAAATAAATTCCACAATTCCGCCATGTTTATAAACCTTATTTACCAGTCAGAGGCAATTTCCAGACAACCCTGCCTTCACCAATATCTATCGCCTGTAGATAATTATCCTGGCTACGAAGATAAATCACACCATTATGAAAGCAGAGAGGTGACTGGATATCTCCAGTAACTGGTACTACCTTCACAGGCTGGACACTTTCTCCATCAGGAGGGCTGGCCAAATCAAACACAAATAGATCCCCGTCCTCAGAGACAACGACTAGATAATCTCCAGCAAGCACAGGTGCAGAGACGATACGGCTCCCCGTATCGTAACTCCAGATTTCAGCACCTGTTTGCGAATCAATGGCATATATATAGTTGTCCAGACAACCCGCGTACACAACCCCTCCTCTTACAAGAGGAGGGGCCCAAAACCATTTGCCACCAGAAAAATTCCACGCGGTCGAGTTACTTCCTTCTCGCACTGCATAAAGATTATTTCCAAAGGAACAAAAAACAGTACCATTGTAAACCACTGGAGAGGAGACAAAACCAGATTCCGCATAGTAACTCCATGATGCCTCCACGTCCTCCTGGGAGAAAACCCCTGTCGCGGGTAGCCCATATATATAGCCATCAAAGGTGCTCACATATATAACACCATTGCCAAACGCTGGTGTTGACCACAGCTTATCCCCCAAAACCACCGATTGCCACTTCTTGTCCCCATAAGTGAGGTTAAGGCTATAAATCCTACCATCTGAACTGCTCACGTAGAGAGAACCATCGCTAACTACGGGACTACCTACAACAGCGCCGATATTCCCCTCTCCCTTAGGATACTCCCACCTCTCCACACCAGTGCCCATGTCCAAAGCGTATACCTTGCCATTGTAAGCACCAATGTAAACCAGGTTCTCATCTGGAACAACCACAGGGGTACCATAAATTGTCACCCCAGAAGTTGACTGCGCACACGACATCCATGATCCAGAGGAGACAGGAGTGGAATAAACCCACTCGCCATCAGCAGCTGAGGGAAAATCAAGTCCCTTGCCTCGAGCCGAAGCATTGACCGCCAGTATCTTGCCTTCCGTCGAGCCCACATAAACCATCCCGTTCACAAAGGTAGGGCCGGACCATCCAACCGTTAGGGTAGAACCCATGGGTGCACAAGCAACCAAAACTAAGCTAACAAAGACAATAGCCACAAGAAAGGACAATAACTTAACGTGTTTCATCTCAATTAAACAGAAGATACCTCCTATGGTACAGGATCATATCCCCCTTTAAACAGAGGGTTACAACGAGCCAAACGCGCAGCAGTTAACATTCCCCCCTTGGCAAACCCATATTTTTGTATTGCTTCGCTGGCATAATGAGAACAGGTTGGCTGGAAACGACAGGAATGAGGGGTAACCTCCGATATGGTCTTCTGGTATAATTTAATTGCATCAAGTGCTAGTTGTTTCATAACCTCTCTATAATATCTGCGCCTGGGTTAATAATTCAATTACAGCATCATTAAGCTGCTGATAGCTAGCAGTAGATGCCTCTCGGTGTGGAATGAAAACAATATCCCACCCTGCCACATCCAAGTGCTCTCTAACTATCTCTTTGAGCAATCTCTTTACCCGGTTGCGCTCTACTGCGTTTCCCACCTTCTTAGTGACTGAGAAACCATAACGCGCCAAGCTCAATCCATTCGGCAAGACCTTTACCACCAGGAGTCTGCCTCTATACGTCTTCCCTTTTCGGTAAACAAAAACATATTGAGCTCTTCTGGTTAAGGCCCCCGGCCGTTTCATAAATTCACAAGGGGCTAATCCACCGCGAGTTGCCATCGCCCCTTGGCACGTCTCGCCTTAAGCACTTTTATCCCACCATGAGTGGACATCCGAGCCCGAAAACCTAAACTGCGCTTACGGGGCAACTTCTTTGGCTGATACGTTCGCTTAGGCATTCAAATTCTCAGGGCTTAACGGCTGAGTCCCACTCCCTTAGTTAGCCAGACATGACTGGGCGCATAGGGCAACAGAGCTAAGAAACGGGCCCGCTTTATTGCTTGTGCCAGTTTCCTTTGATGCTTAGCACAAGCCTTGGTCCTCTGCCGTGAGCCAATCTTTCCACGATTAGAAATATACCGCGACAATGCAGATACATTCTTATAATCTATCGTCGCTTTACCAACACAAAAAGGGCAAATCGCTGGCCTACGAATGAAATTCCGCGATCTTCTTACTACACTACCAGTCTCTACCACATTTACACCTCACACTTAATCTGGTGATAAATCATCAGGCTCTGCTACGGCTACAGAATCGACTTCAGCCCCCTCATCCTCAGGAAGAGAGGCCACAGCCTGCCTATCCAGAAAGAGCACCTGGTTAGCTATTACCTCAACGCTGACTCGCTTTTGCCCATCTCGCCCCTCCCAGTTGCGTAAACGCAACCTCCCTTCAACATAAACTTTCTGTCCCTTGGACAAAAATTGGTTGCTCGTCTCAGCTAACTTATTCCAGGTAATTACAGTAAACCAATCAGTTTCCTGCCGACGCTCCCCCGAAGAGGTTGTGTAGAAACGGCTAGCAGCCAAACGGAACGAGGTAACTGGATTCCCGTTGGGCGTAAATCTCATCTCGGGATCAGTCCCAACATTGCCAATAAGCATTACCTTGTTCAAGCTTGCCATTTACCTAACCATCCACCTTGATCACAAGATGCCTCAAGACCATGCTTGAAGCTTCGAGCATGGCATTAATCTCCTTGATTAAGCCTGCCCCCGACTCAAATCGCGCTAAGATATAATTACCTTCACTAAACTCCTTTATGGGATAAGCCAGTTTCCTCTTCCCCCACCGATCTACATCTCCTACAGATCCACCTCGCTCCTCAACCAGCTTGCTCACCTGATCTATGAGACCTGTTACCGACTCATCTTCCTCTGTCGGACTGATAACAGTTACCAATTCATAATTACGCATGTCAAAAGTTGTTCCATTGTAACATACTAATATCCATAATTTAAGCGGAGAATCAATGATGATGGAAAATTATACTCCTTCATCTTTCTCTGGGTGATAACTATATCATAATCAACGCGATAGTAAGATATCTGATGAGCGTCATCATCATAGATAACGTAACTGCTCCTAGGATCACCGTCGCGTGGCTGCCCCACTCCCCCAGGATTAATGATCAAGCGCTGATGCCCAGCAGACAATGTTATTTCACTAGGAGACCTTTGCATCCAGCAGTCACCAGTATCATTCTGCCCAAAAAACAATGGAACGTGAGAATGCCCCACAAAACAAAAGCAGGTATCCATCCTCCCAAAATTGGCACGCGCTTCATCCACGGACAGTACATATTCCCAGATAGGCCAACGCGGGCTACCATGGACCAGGGTAAAGTCGCCCCGCCTCAACTCAAGAGGCAGGTTCTGTAAATACCAGGCATCATCTTCAGTTATATGTTGCATTGTCCACCAACATACCTGAGCAGCATCAGGATGAAAATCAGAGATATCAATCTTCCTAACGGCAGCCCAATCATGATTGCCAGCAACACAAATGTGGCGATACTGCTTCAGGAGTTCGATACACTCATGAGGCTCAGGCCCATAGCCAACTACATCCCCCATACACCATATTTCATCAAATCCTCCCCTGAGTTCAGCATCCCGTAATACCGCCTTGAACGCGGCCAAGTTAGCGTGAATATCACTAATAACAACATAGCGCATGGCTGTGAACTATACCATTTACTGCTTCCATTATTGAAGTTGAAGCTCAAACAGAGCAATGCTACAATCCTCAGAATGAAGCTATACGAATTGGGAGAACTGGGCCTGATCAACCTCATTCGTGAAGTTACCGATAAGGCGAAAAGGCCTCAATCTCACTCAGGGCAAAAACTGCTAGTTGGCATTGGGGATGATGCCAGCGCTTGGCAGAATGATGGCAACATCCAGCTAGTCACTACAGATAGCCTGGTCGAGAATGTCCACTTTGATTTAGATATCATCTCCTGGGAAGAGCTTGGCTGGAAATCGTTGGTGGTAAGCTTAAGCGACATAGCTGCCATGGGAGGATTGCCCGAATATGCCTTGGTCTCATTAGCCCTACCCCCTCATATCGAGGTTGATAATATCTACCAATTCTACACCAGCATAACCCAGGTGGCTGACCAGTTTCACACCATCATATGTGGTGGTAACATTGTTGCTGCCCCCCATATCCTCATCACTACAACTGTCTTCGGTTATTCCAACCTTAAATCGATACTCCTGCGTTCAGCAGCCTCACCAAGAGAACAAATAGCCGTGACAGGATACTTAGGATTGTCATCAGCGGGATTGGAAGCACTCAAAAACAAAATTAACCTAGATGATGAAACAAGCAGCAACTTGAGAAGGGGACATTTCAAACCCATTCCCCGAATTCAAGAGGGACAAACTTTACTCCAGCATGGAATCCGCTGCGCCATCGATATCAGCGATGGACTCATCTCTGACCTTGAACATATATGCGAGGCCAGTGGAGTCAGTGCTACAGTAAAAATAGACCAGGTGCCTGTTCACCCTATAGTAAGAGAAAATTTCCCCAACTATGAAAGGTTCGCCTTGCATGGCGGGGAAGACTACGAATTGCTGTTCACAGGAGGCAAAGACCTCATACATCACATAAAACAGCTTCTAGATTGCCCAGTAACAGTCATTGGTGATATAAGGGAGAAAAGCCTCTCAGGCAAGGTAAGCTTAATAGATGGTAACGGCGACACAATTCCATATGAAATAGCAGGGTGGGAACATTTTAGACAGTAAACTTTGTTACAATGAAATCTCTAGAGTTAAAGCTTCAGAGCCCAAAGCAAACCCAGCTTTTGGGAATGCATTTGGGGAAACTGGCAACCCAAGGCGATGTTTTTCTCCTCGTGGGTGAGCTTGGAACAGGCAAAACTTGTCTGGTCCAAGGCATAGTGCATGGGCTGGGTATCAAGCAATACGCTTTCAGCCCCACCTTCATCATCATCAGAGAATACCACGGCAGGCTTCCTCTATATCACATCGACCTTTACCGATTAGATAATATTGAGGAAATTGCTGATCTGGGACTGGACGAAGAACCATATACCAAGGGCATCTGCGCCATTGAGTGGGCCGACAAGGGCCTGAATATACTTCCTGAACAGCACTTATTAATTCAGCTAAGCTATAATCCTGATATCGATACAGAACGTACCGCCTACGTTATGTCTAAGGGGAAACGCTATGAGGAACTAGTAACACAGCTCAAGGTTATATTGAGCAAGGAAAACTCATGGAATTAGCTATCGATACCTCATACGACCTCACCAACATTGCCTTGTCACAGCAAGGAAAAATTATTTCTGAGCGAACTTGGTATTCGGGTCAAAACCACACAGTAGACTTGGCGCCAAACCTCATTCAACAGCTCGACCAAGCAAAAATAAAGCTAGACTCTATGGAGGCAGTATTCGTAGCTATGGGGCCCGGCAGTTTCAATGGACTGCGAGTAGGAATAAGCTTCGCCAAAGGCATAGCTCTATTGCTTAACATCCCCCTGCTTGGGATAAGCACCCTGGAGAGCGACGCCTACCCCTTTGCCTATACATCACTGCTGATATGCCCCATTCATCAAGCAGGCCAAGGGAAAATTGCCAGTGCCCTATATCAACAAAGAGATAATAGCTGGCAGCGTCTGAGAGCAGAACACTTGACCACAATAGAACTCCTGTGCCAACAAACCATCGAGGAAACAATCTTCTGTGGACAAATGTCATCGGAAACAGAAAGTAAGCTGCAACAACACCTAGGAACACGTGCTACAATACCACCACTCTTTATGAGGTCACATCACATTGACTCTCTTGTGATGCTGGGCTGGCAAAAGCTAAATATGGGTAAACATGATAATCTGAGCACCCTGCAGCCCATATACTTGCGTCCTCCGCACATAACCAAGCCTAGAGGAGCAAGTTAAGAGAGAAGTGATGCTACCAAAATTAGAAGTTGACAATTCATCAGACTTCGGCTTCTGTTTTGGCTGTGGAGAAGATAATCCCATCGGGCTAAAACTACACCCTACCTATGATGGCGAAAAGGTTAAGGCGGAGTTCACACCGCAGAAAGTGCACCAAGGATGGAAAAATGTCACTCATGGTGGAATTTTGTATTCCCTCCTCGACGAGATAACTGCTTATGCTATTCTCTGCTGCGGAATCGATTTTGGCATTACCACCAAAAGCCAGATAAAGTTTAGGCACGTGGCTCCTACTGGGGAATTAATTCAAATCACTGGCTGGGTAACCAAACTGACAAAAAGGCTGATTGAAACTGAGGGGATACTCACCCTTAAGGACGGCACGGTAATAGCCGAGCTTTCATCACAGTTCTACGTTTTCCGACAGGCAAGATCCGCATTCCTGTGGGATTTGGATACTATTATAAGCAATGCCATTCCCCTTCATCTTGCTGCTTGGCAGGAAACCTTAAAACACAGGAAAATGGCATTCACCAAAGAAAGCCTCATGTCCCTTCTGGGCGCCAAGGATGATTTTATCCTGCGTAAGGTTTCCCCTGGCAATCTGAGTGAAAAAGATATCATGTCGATAACAGAAGAGAAAGAAGCCAACTTACGCCAAAAAATTACAGGAAATGTCCAGCCCCCCCCTGGCATTTCCGACCTGCTAAGCATAATTAAAAAGGGGAACTTCAAACAGGCATTGGTATCTTCATCTCCACAGAAAACCATTGACTCAATCACCTCAAACTTAAATGTGCAGGATTACTTCGACTGTATCGTCAGCGGTGACGGAATAGATAAGAGCAAGCCCAACCCACAAATATACCTCTCAGCTGCAAAAAAGTTGGGGGCAGATCCCAAGGAATGCATCGTTATCGAAAATTCCCCCCTTGGAGTCGAAGCAGCCAAAACTGCAGGAATGCGCTGCATGGCTGTGGCAGATCATCACTCCCAGCAGGAACTTAATCATGCAGGCAGGGTAGTGAGCTCTCCAGAAGAGATTGATTTAATTTCTTTAATCCGGTATACCTAGATAAATTTACAGGAGTCTCATAAAAATGGACAAAAGCTTGGTACTTATAAAGCCTGACGCCATACAAAGAGGATTGGCAGGTGAGATTATCTCTCGTCTGGAGAACAGAGGGCTAAAGCTCATAGCTATGAAGATGCTACATATAAACAATGCTCTGGCCCAGAAACACTATGCCATACACAAAGGTAAAGCATTCTTTGAGGAGCTCGTAAACTTTATTACCTCCAGCCCAATTATCGCGGTTGTGCTACAGGGAGAAAATGCAATACAGATAATAAGGAAAACAATGGGCGACACTGACCCGGCAAAAGCTCTTCCTGGCACCATCAGGGGAGACCTTGGAATAGATATCGGACATAACTTAATCCATGGTTCCGACTCACAGGCAAATGCTGTAAAGGAGATAGAACTCTTCTTCTCAGCAGATGAAATTCACGACTACAGTAAGGATGTCGACAAATGGATAAGCTAGGAGGAGCTAACAAGCTACTGAATTCTGATTACCGGTGTAGCTTCACCCCAAAGTTGATCTAATTGATAATATTCGCGCTTCTCCTGAGTAAATATATGCACTAAAATTGAGCCATAATCCCCCAGCATCCAACCAGAATCAGGGGTACCTTCACCATGATAAAGAGTCCCTCCATTACTCTTCACTTCTCCCTCTATATTCTGCCAGATAGCTTCAACATGACGCTGGGTGTCTCCACTACAAATAACAAAATAATCAGCAAAGAAACATAGCTCCCGGACATCCAGCAACACTATATCACTTGCTTGCTTCTCCGAAGCGGCATCAACAATTACATGAACTAGATTTTCTGTTTCCAGAAGGCAACACCTCCATTGTGATTATACTACTTTCGCCAAGGTGTGTGTCATTTCTTGATTTTCCCTATTTCTGCTATGATAAGCGAGATATATGGGAACAAAGTGGTGGCGTAGTACATTCTTTTATATAACGATAATCGCGGTAGCCATGGTTATCCTGTTTACCTTCTTGCCACGTAGTGGTCCGGAGAAGGTAACACTAGCTGGATTTACCGACCAAGCTCGCCAAGGACAAATAGATACCATCCAGCAAGATACCTCTAAAGATACCATAACTGGCCTAAAGAACGGCAAGGTTATCATCCAGACAGGCTTCGCTGGTAGCACTTTTGATCTATGTAGCATGCTCCAAGATGCAGGGCTGACAATCGGATCAGAAGGAATAATCCTCGATGTTATGCCCACAGGGACTGATTGGGGACTGATTGCCCTACAAATTATTTTGCCTCTTATGCTCATCGGAGGGCTGTTTTATTTCTTCATGCGGTCAGCACGTGGAGCAGGCTCTCAAGCTTTCAGCTTCGGTAAGAGCCGTGCCAGATTAAGCACTGGCGATAAGACCTCGGTAACCTTTGCCGATGTCGCAGGTATCGATGAGATAAAAGGGGAGCTTCAAGAAATAGTTGAGTTCCTCAGGTCACCAAGAAAATTTGATGTCTTAGGAGCTCGCGTACCTCGAGGAGTACTCTTAGTGGGACCACCAGGCACAGGTAAAACACTATTGGCTAAGGCTATAGCAGGAGAAGCAAATGCTCCCTTTTACTCATTGAGCGGCAGTGAGTTTGTGGAAATGTTCGTTGGCGTAGGAGCTGCCAGAGTCCGAGATCTCTTTAATCAGGCTAAGCAAAATGTTCCATGTATCATTTTCATCGATGAAATTGATGCGGTCGGCCGACATCGCGGTGCTGGTGTAGGCGGCGGTCATGATGAAAGAGAGCAAACTTTAAATCAGATCCTGTCCGAAATGGATGGTTTCGACACCAATACCAACATCATTGTCCTTGCAGCTACGAACAGGCCTGATATCTTGGATCCAGCCTTATTGCGCCCTGGTCGTTTCGATCGGCACATCGTTATCGATGAACCTGATATTAATGGCCGTCGCGCCA
>JAUXIH010000038.1 GCA_030621105.1 Dehalococcoidia bacterium
AAGTTCTATTTCCCATCTTACCTCCTTGCTCTCCGCTCCCGCCATGGAATCACCAGCGGGCGATAAGCTCGGATTGTATCCTAAGGTTGATTATACTATCAACTTAAATTTTGCCCAGATGCCTGCCATGTTTAAGCATCAATCGCCACAATTTGACACATGCCAAGAAATTTGTTAGATTAATAGTGTCCCAAGTAACCAAGTTAGAGTGAAGAGAAGAAATAGTACCAAGTAAGCAAGAGCCGAAAAGGAAGATAACAAAAGCAAGGTTACTTGGGACCTTTTTTGTCCTCTTACAATAGACAAGACAGTTCTTTTCCCTTTTATCTCTTATCAATCACGCAATTGTTCAGCATCATGTCCCCAACCGGCGGATGTGATTCAGCCTCATAGTTGCTACACTAGGTCCAGACATTCGGGATAGCAAACGGGGCATTCTGCACAGGAGATATCCGCCAGAAAAAGAGCATGACAGCATGACAATAACAACAAGGTGGCAATCATCCCTCATCATAGCGGCAATTCTGCTGCTGGCTACTATCTCTACAGGTTGCCAGGCACAGCCTTTTATAACCATCAGCCCGGCAAGCTTCAATTTCAGCAGCCAGGAAGATACCCCTGCCCAATTATCCGAGACTCTGCATATAGTTAACTCTGGTAGCAACATGCTTCAATGGTCAGCATCAAGCACAGCAAGCTGGCTCACAATATCTCCATCCCATGGTAATGCCACAGGAGAGACAGACAATATATCTCTTGCCGTAAATACCTCGGGAATGAAGGCTGGCGAATACGCAGCCCTCACCATCATCCTGTCTCCAGAGGCAGCTAATTCTCTCCAGACGGCGATGGTAACTCTGTCTGTCTGCTCACCAGGTCAACAGGGAAACGGCGTGATAGATGCGCTGAATACCGAACAGCTCCTGAATACAGGATACAATTACCCGGGACAGACCATCACCGTGGAAGGAACCATCGTTACCAGCCATTATGCCCAGGACTACAAGGGAGAGCCGACCTTCCTCAATTTTCACGACCCTTACCAGGGTTACTTTACCGCTATAATATGGGGAGAGGACAGGGGCAGTTTTCCCTCACATCCCGAGAGCTATTACCTGAATCATAAGGTGAGGGTCGCGGGAAAAATTCAGATCTACCACGGCTCTCCAGAGATGGTACTACATGATCAAGGGCAAATTTGGTTTGTGGAATAACAAAGGCCTGGCAGGGCTACTGGTCCTGGTGCTTCTAATCACCAGTATGTCCTGTGTAGCCCCTCAGGGAAACACCGTGCTGGTTACCAGGGTTATCGACGGCGACACCATAGAGATTGAAGGTGGTGCTAAAATCCGCTACATTGGCATCGATGCTCCTGAGATAGCACACTCACAGCAGGCAGGGGAATTCTTTGGCCAAGAGGCTAGCGAAAAGAACCGTGAGCTTGTTGAGGGCAAAAGAGTATATCTGGAGAAAGATACCCAAAATAAGGATGACTACGGCCGCCGGCTAAGATATGTGTGGGTGGATGATATGCTGGTTAACGCCGAGCTTGTTAAGCTAGGATATGCTTACTCCTATACCTGTCCGCCAAATGTCAAATACCAGAAATACTTCCTGCAACTTGAGGAGGAGGCACGAGAACAGGAACAAGGGCTGTGGGCAACTCGCTGAAAATAACAAAATACGGTAAGATGGGTGACATCCTGAGCAGCAGGATAAGTAGAGCACAGGGGCGAGTCTCGCATGAAAAACAAGTTTAAATGGTCATTGCCACTGATGGTGGGCTTAATTATGATACTGGTTAGCTCAACGGCATGTGAGATGATAGCACCCGTGCTGGAATATAGTCCAACAAAACTGGAATTCACCACACAACAGGGTGCCCCCAATTCAGATAATCAGTCAGTAGATATATGGAACTATGGGAAAGGGTTTTTCCCCTGGACCATCTCCAAAGATAAGGATTGGGTGATTTTAGACCCCACCAGTGGCACCGCATATGGAGACAAAAAGGCAAACACAGTCACTGTCGCGGTTAACTCCTCGAATATGCCCAGCGGGAACTACACGGCAAACATCACTATATCAGCCCCAGGGACACTGAATTCACCGCAAGTGGTGTTGGTTTATTTGCAGATCAAGACACAGGATCACCAGGGCTGAGATATTCCTTCAGCCAAGTTACTGCTTCTTTGCCATCACTGACTTCACCGCCTGGACAATGGCAGCGGCAGTCAATCCATATTTCTCCAGCAGTTCATCAGCTTTGCCTGACATGGCATAGGAATCTTTAAGGTTGACGAAGGACATGGGCACCGGCATCTTCTCTGCTACAACCTGGGCAACACGACTCCCCAATCCCCCCTGGGCAAGATGCTCCTCAGCAACAACAAGAGCCCCCGTCTCAGAAGCTGCAGTAATCACCATCTCATCGTCCAGGGGCTTGAGGGTGGACATATTTATTACCCGACAGTTTACCCCTTGCCGCGCTAACACTTCTGCCGCCTCCAGTGCCTTGGCCACCATAATTCCCATGGCTACGATGGTGACATCTCTTCCTTCCCTCATCACAGCAGCCCTTCCCAGGGTAAACTGGTAGTCTCGGGGACAAACAAGCGGAGCTTTGCCACGACCTAGCCTGACATAGAACGGACCATACATAGCGGCAGCTGCCCTTATAGCCTGGGCCGTCTCTACGGCATCGGCCGGGACAACCACAGTAAAGCCGGGAAGAGAACAATACAGGGATAGGTCCTCGATGGCCTGGTGGGAAATACCATCCTCCCCCACTGTAATTCCACCATGCGTGGCAATGATCTTGACATCCAATCCCGTCTGGGACAGGCAAATTCGCGCCTGGTCGAAGCAGCGAGAGGAGATAAAGACGGCAAAGCTGCTGGCAAAAACTATCTTGCCCGAAGCGGCCAGCCCTGCAGCTATTCCTATCATATTTTGCTCTTCCAAGCCACAATCAAAGAAGCGCTGAGGAAACTCTTGAGCAAAGAAATGCGTCATGGTAGAAGGAGACAGGTCAGCATCCAGAACCACGACTTTCTCATTCTCATGGCCCAACTTAACCAGAGTCTCGCCATAGGTTTCACGCGCAGACACTTCTTGAGTCATCCTATTGCAACTCCTGCAACGCTTTCGCTGCTTCCTCAGACGTGGGCGCCTTCCCATGAAATTTGGCATTGTTTTCCATGAAGCTAACCCCTTTACCTTTAATGGTATGGGCAATGATAATTGTGGGTTTCCCTTTCTTTGTCTTGGCCTGCGTGATAGCACTGAGAATCTGCTTGATGTCATGGCCATCGATGTCAATCGTATTCCAGCCAAAGGCCTGCCATTTCTGGCTCAGGGGTTCAATGTTCATGACTTCCCGAGTAAACCCCGTGAGCTGCATACCATTACAATCAACCATAGTAATTAAATTATCCAGTTTGAAGTGGGCCGCAAACAGGGCTGCCTCCCAGGTCTGCCCCTCCTCACACTCACCATCACTGAGCAAAACATAGGTCCAGTAACTCCTGTTATCAAGCCTGGCAGCCAGGGCCACTCCAATGCCAAAAGATAGCCCCATACCCAGAGAACCGGCTGACATCTCTACCCCCGGCGTTAGCTTGCTGTCAGGATGCCCCTGGAGCCGACTCCCCATCTTTCTCAGGCTGCCTAACTCCTCTACGGAAAAATAACCACTCTCTGCCAGAGCAGCATACAACACGGGAGCGGCATGCCCCTTGCTCAAGATGAAGCGGTCGCGATCCGACCAATGGGGATCCTGCGGCCTGTGTCGCATCACATGAAAATAAAGAGCGGCAAGGATATCAGCAGCAGACAGGGATCCGCCAGGGTGACCACTACCTGCGGTGGCTATCATGGAGATTATATGACGGCGTAGTTTCCTGGCTATTTCCTCAAGCTGGGCCGGCGGCAAATCCAACCTATCGCCTGGAGGAACTGCCTGAGCAGAAAATGCTGTAACGTCTTCTGTCATGAGATACAGGGGAATTTTAAACTAGACGCCATCTGCTTGTCTATGTCCCTGCCAGAAGACTTTTGATTTTCCCGAAAAAGCGAAAAACATAGTGTACGAGATATATCGCTACCCTTCTCCTCGAGATAGACCTGATTGCGAGGGATAGTCTAATTCAGGCATAATGATGCCGTGATTATCGATTTTCATACACACATCTTCCCTTCACATATCAGGGAGAGCCGTGAGGAGTACATCAAGCGTGACGCCTGCTTTTCCCTGCTCTACTCTGATCCCAAGGCCAGGATGATAACTGCTGAGGAGCTAATCGCCAGCATGGACGAAGCCGAGATTGACCGCTCCGTTGTTCTCAACATCGGATGGGTAAGCCATAATCTCTGCAGAGAAACCAACGACTACATACTGGAAACCATCTCCCACTATCCCGACAGGCTCACTGGATTCTGCATGGTTCAGCCCCAGGCAGGAGACAAGGCGCTAATCGAGTTGGAGCGCTGCGCCCGTGCCGGCGCTCGAGGCATCGGGGAAATGAGATCAGACCTCCAGGGCTTTAACCTGGCGGATAAATCGTTGCTGCAACCACTGGCTGACATCGCAGCAAAATATAACCAGATCTTTCTAACCCACTCCTCCGAACCAGTAGGACACCAGTATACTGGTAAGGGCAGCATCACACCAGATATCCTGTACTCCCTGGCACTGAATTTTCCCGAGATAAAGCTGGTTTATGCTCACTGGGGGGGAGGCTTGCCCCTCTATGCCCTGATGCCCGAGGTGGGACGCGCTCTGGCCAACATCTTCTTTGACACTGCTGCCACCATCTGGCTGTACCAATCCTCCATATTTCAGCATGTAAGTGACATCATCGGCAGTGATAAGATACTGTTTGGCACCGATTATCCTCTTCTCCCACAAAAACGCATATTACAGCACATCCGCTCTGCAGGACTGGCGCTGGCAGATCAAGAAAAAATTCTGGGTGGCAATGCACAAAGATTATTATCCCAAGAGCCAGATGGTGACATCTCCACATAAAGCTGGGCAGCTTCGATGCTTTGTCGCCATCGAGCTCCCTCAAGAGGTCAAAGAAAAACTGGCACAGCTAATAAGCCTTCTGGACAGGGAGAAATCCCCCTTCGCCAAGTGGGTTAACCCCGAAGGAATTCATGTGACATTGAAATTCCTGGGCAACGTGCCTGCCAACAAGGTGGCTGACATAGCCAAGGTACTGCGTGAACTTATTGCAGGAAGCCCTTCTCTAAAGTTACAGGTTTCCGGTTTGGGAGCATTCCCCAACCTGGAGCAGCCTCGAGTCATCTGGGTAGGGCTACAGGGAGAAATAGAGAAGTTGGAGGGACTACAACACAATATTGATTCCGCCCTGATTCCCCTGGGATTTCCCCAGGAGACACACCCTTTTTCGCCTCATCTCACACTAGCTCGCTTAAGGGACAGGGCCTCACCAGCAGAAAGAAGAAACTTGGGCAAACTGTTAATAGCCACCCCTTTTGTCACAACGTGCAAATTCAGGGTCAAGTCCGTGCTGCTAATGAAAAGTCAGCTCTCCCGCCAAGGGGCCATCTATTCCTGCCTGAATAATTTTCCCCTCAATCCCAGATAAAACCAGAGTGCGATTATTGTCAATGGCAGTTTTTTATCATATACTTAATCACCAATTTGGTTTGGGAGGTGGAATTCTTGGAAGATAAGGCATTTCCGGTATGTCAAAAATGTGGCAAGGGCGTGTTAGTGCCTCTGTCCGACTTCGGCAGTCAGGGGGCAACAATTCAATACAAGGCCTGGGTATGCACCAATCCCGATTGTGGGTTTAACCTTAAAATCAGGAATGGTGATGTTTACCTGAATGAGCCAATACTCAGCGGAGCATTCCACTCACGCTCAAAATAAGACCCCGGCTCTTCGTTGGCCAGTGAGTTTGCCTCGTTTACAGCAGTTGAGAGAGCTGGCAGTCGATAGTTTGTTCCCTCGGCGTTGCGTTGGCTGTGGCAAGATGGGTAATTTCATCTGCCCTCGCTGTCTGGCGGAGCTGCCAAGGTTGCTGCCACCTATCTGCCCTAAATGCGGTCGACCACAAGCCAGCGGTATGTTATGTGCCATGTGCCGACAGAAACAATCCAGTCTCGATGGCATCCGCTCTCCTTTTCGCTTTGAAGGAACAATGCGCAAAGCCATTCACCATCTGAAATATCACAACCTGCGGGCTATCTCCAGCCTCCTGGCAGATTTGCTTGCGCGGTACCTGCAGCAGGATCCTCTTCCCGGTGATATTCTTATGCCTGTGCCTTTACACCCCAAGAAATTGAAGCAACGCGGCTACAATCAATCCAGCCTCCTAGCCCAAAAGCTGGCCGACCTCACCGGCATACCAGTGGTAGAGGATTGCCTCATTCGCATCACGGAGACACCGCCACAGGCGCGAACAGCCAATATCAAACAACGGCAACAAAACGTACAGAAAGCCTTTGTATGCCGAAACGAGAAGGCGCGGGATAAGCATATCATCCTTATTGATGACGTGTGCACCTCTGAATCCACACTGGAATCCTGCGCTAAGGCTTTAAAGGATAATGGGAACGGGGCCAGTTCGGTATGGGGACTAACACTGGCCAGGGAAATTTAGAATTTGGAGGAATTATGGAGCTACAAATTATCGCAAAGGATGGCCTATTCATCTCCGATACAGTAGAGGAATACGCCAGAAAAAAGATCGGGAAGTTAAGCCGCTATTGGCCCACCATCGGTGAGGGTAAAGTGGAAATCTCCCAGAAAAAAAGTAAACTGCCACAGCAAAAATTCACTGTCCAGGTCACCCTTGATAGCAAAGGAACCTTGATCAGGGCCCAGGAAAGGTCCCAGGATATCCGCACTGCTATTGATAGCGTTGTTGATGCTCTGACACGTCAAATTGAGCGCTACAAGGGGAAACAATACGACAAGGGGAGGGGGATTTCCCTGGCCCGCCAAGGAGCTCCGGTGACAGAGGAAGAATCCACGATGCCACAAGTAGTAAAGAGCAAACACTTTATCGTTAAGCCAATGTCACAAACCGAAGCTATATGCCAGATGGAGCTACTGGGACATGACTTTTTCCTGTTCATCGATGCCGCTGGCGGTAATTCAAACTTGCTATACCGTCGCAAGGATGGCAACTATGGCCTGATAGAGATGGAGGAAGGATAACAAGCCTGACATACACTATCTTTGTTACGCCACTGGGTTATGTAGGCATCCTGAGGTCCCAGCATGGACTGAGAAAACTCGTGTTGCCCCAAACATCACCACAGGCTGTCATTCATATCATCGCCCCCGCAAACACATCTTCTAATAAGACATTACTCCCATCCGACGACGAAAGTTTCGGTGACCTGCCGAAAAGGATAACAGAGTATCTATCAGGAAAGCAGGTCACTTTTTCCGATAAACTGGACCTGTCCGGTTATTCCCCTTTTCAAAGAAAGGTATGGGAGAAGGAGAAAACCATTCCCTACGGAGAGACCAGGACTTACCAGTGGCTCGCTACTGCACTGGGATATCCCCATGCAGCCAGGGCAGTGGGAAATGCGCTGGCTAAAAATCCATTGCCCATATTGATCCCCTGCCATCGGGTAATTCGCAGCGATGGCAACCTCGGCGGATTCAGTGGTGGCGTGCAGCTAAAACGCGCCTTGCTACAAATGGAAGCCAGGGGGAACCAGCATGGTTCCATGTTGGCAAGAAATAAAGCTGCCTAACCTTGTGGAACATAGTAATAAAACCACGGGCTCCACATCTAGTTCCCACGGCTCTCACCATCTGTGGGGCATCAAGCAAAGAAACGCCAAGCTTATATTTGCTCTCGATATAAGCTATAATCGCAGAAGTCTGAAGGCAGCTGTCTTCACAAGAAATCCCACAGTAGCCTGCAGGAAAGGGTGGTTATGAAAGTAGGCACAGTAGCTCAAACAAGAAGCATGGATCGCCGCGCCACAGAGGAACTTGGCCTTCCGAGAGATATCTTGATGGAAAATGCTGGGGGGGCAGTCCACTACATCATCTCTCAGAAGATAGGGGTCAGGAACAAGAAATTTGTTGTTCTGTGCGGCAGCGGCAACAATGCCGGGGATGGCCTGGTAGTGGCAAGAAAGCTTCACTCCGATGGTGCAGAGGTGACTATTCTCCTGATGGAGAATAAAGATAG
>JAUXIH010000081.1 GCA_030621105.1 Dehalococcoidia bacterium
ATTTTCCCTGTTGCCCCGACCGCCTTTTTCTTCCCTTTCCTTCACTGCTTCCTCGACTGCCTCCAGCCGGCCGGTCTCCAGGGCTTGCAGTGCCGGCCACAGGTCATCCAGTCTGGTGGATGCCAGCCCCATAGTGGCATAGGACAATACATATTCGTTGGCATTGAAAGCGATGGCGAGACCACCAACGCGATTTACCGCTCGCAGCATTTTGAAGTCGGTGATGCTGTCACCCACCACTGCCCAGGCTGACAGCGGCTTTCCTGTTTCGGCGGCGAAGCGTTGTAGTGCCTCCACCTTGCGCTGCCCTCCTGTGGGCTTGATGGTGCGGATGATTTTGCCGGCACTGGTCTGGGGTAGCTCCTCCAGGTAAAAATGGTCCAGCTTTTTCATCAGCCTGTTGTCATCGGCGGAAGCTAAGTTTACGATTTCCTCCTCGGCTCGTTCCAGCAGGGCGAAGTCAGCCCTTTTTAGTTCCTGCCGTATGGTGTCCAGGGGAAAGTAGGTGCAGGCGACATTATCCCGGGAGATTCCCAGTCTTCCCGTGATAGCCATGGCATATTGCTCGTAGCTGGTGCTGATGCAGAAGGTGCGCCACCTCCGTGAATGTAGCCAGGCGATCAGCTCGGCGGCGCCAGGAGTCAGTTCGGATTCTTTCCCCATGCCTGTAATGATTTCCTCGGAGATACCATGGTAGGCCAGGAAGGGCACGATCAAAGCCAGTGTGTCTCCCGGTTCATAATCTTCCCGGCCTTCCAGTGTTAGCAGGTCATCATAGCGGCTAATGGTGGGGAAAATAACATCACCACGTGGAAAAAGCTTCATTAGCTCATAGGCGTTGTCCAGTGGAGAGAGGGGCCCTTCCAGGTCGAAACATATCAAGTTCATTGGTTTATTTCACCGTGGTGTTTGATTGGGTGCTATTTTGTCACTCTGGGTCGCTGGACACAATACCTGTTTCTGCCTGGTTTATCTCGGCGCTGAGGTCATATCTTGGAACGGGTTTCCCCTGGGAATCAGTTACCCTGCCGTTCTGGATGATGATATCTCCCTGGCTCAGTGCCTTGATGGTGGCGATAATCAGGGGAAACTCGTGAGCAAGCTCATGCTGGCGTATGAGGTGAAACAGCGCTTGCCGGTCATTATTTACCCAGTACTTGGCGAAGGGTTCGCCATCGATATCAAATGTGGTATAGCTGACTACAGGGCCCCTGTCCATCTCTGGTGTTACCAGGTGCATCATGGCACCAGCCGTGCTTGCCCTGCTATCTATGAGGTGCCAGATGACATTCTGCCAGCTGCCCGTAGGGCCATGGGGTGGTGCCGGGTGGAGATTAATCATATTGTATTGGGAGCACAGTTCCTTTTCGATGATGAGCATATAACCAGCGAGCACGATTAACTGGGGGGAGAATTGGGCTATCATCCGGTTCACTTCCTGGTCATAGTGCATACGCCAGTCTTGTTGTTCAGCATGTTCTTTTTGCCATGTCTGGCGATATTTTCTGTGTGACAGGTATAACAGTGGTATGTGGTAGCCCTGCACTATGGTGAAGAAGCAATCGCTCTCTCCTGATTCTCCTGGTTCTCTATTGCTGAAGATGAAACTAATTTTGCCCTGGATGTTGCCGCTGGCAATGTTTTGTTGTACTGCTTGTAGCAGCTGTCTTGCCGCCTTGTCCCTTCCCGTGGAGAACCAGCCAATGTTTAGCATGGTATATGATGTATCTTGGCCCATGTGCTGGCCAGGTGGACAGACAGACTGGAGCGCTTTCCCCATACCCTGCCTTTATACAGCGAATCGAGGAAATCGGATGAACCAGTAAAGTCAGGCATTTCTACCCCTGCATGGCCGATTTCGCCAAGAGTGTGGGCGTCGCTTCCGGCGCTGGCAGCCAGCCGGTGATCTATGGCCAATTTCCATGATTTAGTTGTGCTGTTACTGAATGGAGTGCGGGCATTGAATACCTCAACGAAATCAATCAGGGATAATATTTCCGGAGAAAGCAGTTTCCTGGTTTTCTGTAATGGCGAGCGCCCAAATGGGTGAGGAATGCCAACCAATCCGCCCTGTCTCCTTACTCGTTCTATGGTTTCCTGGGGAGATAAACCTTTGGGCACCTCCTTTGTGAGGAAGAGGCCCATTAGTTCGCCATCAGGAGTCATTATCTCCTCAGCCACGATGACTTTAAATGGCGCCGTGTCCTTCAGTTTCAGGGCGCCTGTGATGGTATTATGGTCACATATGGAAACGCAGTTGATGCCCACTTCAAGGCAGCGGTCGATTAATTTCTCCAGTCGTGTGTTGCTATCCCCGGAATAGCAGGTGTGTACATGCAGGTCCGCTGTTATCAATTCGCCTTTTCCAAGTAGGTGCCATTCTGGGTGCTAACATTGATTTTATCTCCAACATTAATGAATAATGGAACCTGGACAGTTAGTCCTGTTTCCATCTTTGCTGGTTTGGAGGCACCAGTTGCTGTGTTTCCTTTGAATCCCGGCTCTGTCTCTACTACTTGCAGTTCCACTGCAGCAGGCAGATCAAGGCTTATTGTCTTCTCTTGGCATGTCAGTATTTTTATACTGGAGCCATCTTTCAGATAGTTTGCTGCTTCACCTACTTGGTCAGCGGTTAGCTCTGTTTGTTCGTAGGTTTCACTATCCATGAAGTAGTATAGCTGCCCGTCATTATACAGGTATTGCACTTGGCGGTGTTCTAGGAAGGCTGGAGTGAATTTTTCACTGGCCTGGAAGGAACGCTCAATAGAATTGCCCGTGCGAATATCACGTAGCTTTAAGCGTATCGTGGCTGAGCCCCGCCCCATCTTAATATGGTGATAGTCTGTTACCTGGTATACCTTTTCTCCTAACTCTATGGCCATTCCTTTGTGTAGCTCTCCAGCACCAATCATGTATTATATCTCCAATCTCTTTTCAGACCTGGTCAGTACTCTGGGCCTGTTCCCCGTTAAAGTTATCATGTCCTCGATTCTCATGCCACCCCAGCCAGGTAGATAGATTCCTGGCTCTATGGTGAATACCATGCCACTGGATAGCATGTCAGTTGAAGTGGAGGAGATAATGGGAAGCTCGTGTATTGCCAGGCCAATGCCATGCCCTAGGCTATGAATAAAATTATTGCCGTAACCAGCTTGTTCAATCACAGTTCGAGCCAGTTTATCCGATTGAGCCCCACTGATTCCTGTTTTTATTCCTGATATCGCCGCCGACTGTGCGTTCAATACGATATTGTAGACTTCGCGCATCTTGCTGTCTGCCGGGCCCAAACATATGGTTCGGGTGAAGTCACTGCAGTAGCCATTTATTTTACACCCCATGTCGATGATTATTGGCTCACTGGCCTGAATTTGTCTGCTAGTTGGTATAGCATGGGGCAAGGCGGAATTGGGGCCGGATGCGACGATAATAGTAAATGACAATTCGTCGCTGCCATTCTGTCGGAAGAATTTCTCCAGTTCCCATGCAAGTTCCTTTTCAGTTATGCCCGGATGTAGTATTTCTAGGACGTGGTTAAAGGCGGCATCGGTTAGTGACGCAGCTTCGACCATGTTTGCTATCTCTAGGGGTTCCTTTATAGCACGAATCCTTTTTACCAGGTTATCGAGAGGCACTGGCTTTATCTTGAGCTGTTTTTCCTTTATAGCTGCGAAGATCTGCTGGTGAGTGGCATAGGAGATATCGTTAGCCTCAAAGCCCAGCGTGTGGATATCAAGTTCCGCTGCCAGATCGGGCAGCCACCTGAAAGGGGTTTCCCATACCTGGAGGATTTCAAATCCAGGTGCCTCTTTATTTGCCTGCCCTGTGTAGCGGGAGTCTGTGGCTAATATCGCTTTTTTGTTTGATATGATGAGATATCCTGATGAGCCAGTGAAACCGGAGAGGTATCGTCGGTTCTCTGGAGAAGAGACCAGCAGTGCCTCCAGTTTGTGATTATCGAGCTCTGCCCGCAGCTTTTGTAGTCGACTTAACTTCAAGTTTTCTCTTTCAATTCGCTTGCCAGCATTTCCAAGGCGACTATATACCCCTTCCATCCTAGGCCGCTGATTTGCCCTTGAGCTATGGGAGCAATGATAGATTTAGCCCGCCATTCCTCTCGGCGATAGATGTTGGACAGGTGGACTTCGATGATTGGCAGCTGGCTGTCGATCAGAGCATCGCGTAGAGAAAGGCCATAGTGGGTCAGCGCTCCGGGGTTGATGATTATGCCAGCACTGGATCTTGATTGCTCTTGGATGAAATCTATCAGCTTACCCTCGCTGTTATCCTGGAAGCTTGCTATCTCTAATCCCAGTTTCCGAGCTTTTTCCCCCAGCAAAGAAGTTATTTGTTCCAGGCTTTTGTCACCATATATCTTGCTATCTCGTTTTCCCAGCATATTTAAATTTGGCCCGTTAATGATTAAGATTTTCATGTCGTTACCTCTCCCTTTTGTTTGCTGTCTTCTTGCCCTGATAAGCTTGTCTTGTAATCGCAGTTTAGGCACCTGGCATGGCCCTTCCGGTATTCTACCAGTAATTTGCCGCACTTGGGACAGGGTTGGGGAAGCGGTTTATACTTCGTGGTGAACTTGCACTGGGGATAGTTGTTGCAACCATAGAATATTTGCTTTCTCTTGTTTCTTCTCCGTACCAGCTCGCCTCCACATAGGAGACAATGGGCCCCAGTTTTGATAATGAAAGGCAGAGTTGTCTTGCAGTCAGGGTAGCCGCTACATGCTAGGAATTTCCCAAATCTGCCCGTTTTTATCACCATGGAGCGACCACATTTCGGGCAAACCTCATCGCTGGGCTTGGAGGTATCAATCTTCTCCACCGAGGCTTCTGCCTGGTGTAGCAGTTCCTCAAACACAGGATAGAACTCTTTTAGGATCGTGTTCCACTCTTCCTTACCCTGGGCTATTTCGTCCAGCTGTTCTTCCATGTGTGCTGTAAAGTTTAGGTCAACGATCTTGCGGAAGTTTTTGCTTATAATAGAGTTGGTGATGAGTCCCATTTCACTGGGCAGGAACTTGCCATTTTCCTTGTGAACATATTCCCTGTCTTGAATGGTGGAGATGATGGATGCATATGTGCTGGGGCGGCCGATGCCTCTCTTTTCTAGGATTTTTACCAGCGTTGCCTCGGTGTAGCGTGGGGGTGCTTGAGTAAAGTGTTGGGTGGGGG
>JAUXIH010000067.1 GCA_030621105.1 Dehalococcoidia bacterium
CTCAGACAAGAGAAAAATAACAAACTCCGCAGCACGCAGGGAGTGTTGCGAATTTGAAGGTATGGTTATGCCATATATGATTGGTTTCCCTTGTTTTGTCTGGTACACAGGTGGAGGGCCGGGACTCTTAAGAAGGTTGACCTCTGCTTCCTGGTAGAAATCCTCCACACCAGAAAGCTCATTGTTGGCTTTAGACAGGTTGATATAGTCATCAAGCTCGATAAAATTCAACCCGTGCTGTACAGCCACAGAGCGATATTCAAAAGCATAGTCCAGGTCCCCTGATTGAATGGAGACGATAAGATCAACCGACTTTTGTCTCACAACCTCTTCACTGCCTCCAGGTCTGAGATCACTGGTGCCACCAACCCGGCCCCTCTCAGTACTATTACCCGGAATGAGGACATCATACAGGCCAGCAGCAGCAGAATCAATATCCTGGCCAAAACTGGCAGCATCGTCGTAATAATACTTCTGGGCTAACTGAACCACCATCAGCGTTCGATAACCACAGGGATCGCTGTCAGGATCACTGTGTCCATAGCTAACAGCCTCATTCCTCAACACATCATACCAACCACGCGTGCCATTTACTATGGACTGAGCTTCAGGCGCTCCATCCCGATAACATAGCACCATCTTATTCCGGGCGAATGCGATATACCAGTCAGCATAGCCTTTATCGTATAGCCTGCCAGGAATAAGCTTGTAATCCGCGGAGGCGATGATATCAGGAGGGTTCTCTCCAGCTTCCTCCTGTGCTATAGACTTGCTTATCATGGTAGCGCTACCTCCCGACTCCTGCAGGACATCAACGCCGGGATGCAAAGCTTCAAACTCCGTTTCCAGTTGATCAAATGGCACCGTCAGGCTGCCAGCATGATATATGGTAAGCGTCTCCATGGGAGGAACATTTCCCTGGGACCCCCCACAACCGGTTACCAGCATCGCTGCCAGCACCATAAACAATATGATGCCATTCTTTATTTTGCTATTCACCATGTTCAACCTCCTTTAAAATACGTGTACTGATGATGCCTTAAATGTGACCCACACTGTCATTCCCCGCTGTAACCCGAGGTCACGAAACGACTGTCGCGTGATCATACAGGTGAGATCCGGCGGCAATGTCACCGTGACATAGACAACAGATCCTCTATCAACAATATCTGCGATGGCACCGGGAAAAGAATTCCGCGCCGAGGATCCCAAATGCTCTAGTGATAACAAGACATCCTCGGGCCGCAGGGAAAGATGAACCTGTTCCTCCTGGCTCGTCATAGCCGCAAGCTGCACTCCACCAATATCCACGAGGGCATAGCCCTCATCTTGACTGACGACCTTGCCGGAAAACACATTCCGTGACAGGGAGAAATGAGCCATAAATTCCGAGTTTGGCTGGCGCAGTATCTGCTCGGGAGTTCCCACCTGGGCAATGCGACCCTGGTGCAACACCGCAACCCGGTCTCCCAAAACCATAGATTCCTCAAAATCGTGGGTGACATGCATGGTTGTCACGCCCAACCGCCGATGCACCTCGGCTAAAACCCGCTGCAAGCTCTCCTTGGTTTCGGGATCCAGCGCACTTAAGGGCTCATCCAGCAACAACATGTCGGGATTGGTAACCAGGGCCCGCCCCAGCGCCACTCGCTGTTTCTCCCCTCCGCTGAGAGTATTCGGCCTTCTCTCCAGCAAGTGCGCTATGCCCAGCATGTGGGCCATATCATCCACCCGGGAGCGCACTTCATCCCTGGAGAGCTTCCTGAAGCTAAGCCCAAAGGCAATGTTCTGCGCCACCGAGAGGTGAGGAAATAGGGACTGATCCTGGTATACAATACCGATTTTCCTCTTTTCCGGGCTGATGCCAGTTATCTCCCTGTCGTTAATCCACACCTCGCCATGGACCACAGGATACAGGCCAGCAATGGCCTCCAGCAGAACGGTCTTGCCCGCTGCAGTGGGGCCGAGAATAATGAAATACTCGCTATCCCTGATATCCAGAGTAATGTCTCGCAGCATAAACTCCCCCAAATCCACGGTAAGGTCCTTTATCGCAATCATGCCCGGTCTCCTCGATAGGCAATCATTCTCAGGGCAATGAAAATAACCAGCGAGATAAGTATCACCAGGCCTGCCACCGGCAGGGTGTAGTCCAGCCCATAATTAAAGCGATCAGCAACCAGTATGGGGGCAACCACAGGGTTATGCCCCAAAAAGGGCACATGATAGGCCAGGATCAATATGGCACCAAACTCGCTAATCCCCCTGGCCCACATCATCACCGAGCCAGAAAAAATACTCCTTGCCGCCAGGGGCAGGGAGACCCGAAAAAAGGAACGCCAGGGCGAGGCACCAAGCGTACGAGCCACCTTCTCCAGCTTGACATCGACACCCTGAAACCCTTCCTTGGCAGAATCAATGAGAAAGGGAAGGCTCACAAACATCATGGCAATAATGACGCCAGCAATGGTATTAAAGAAATCGATACCAATTACATGAAACACCTTGCCCAGGAGGAACTGCTGGCCAAAAACAAACAGCAGGGCCACGCCCGCAGCAGAATGAGGGATGACAATAGGAACATCAATGAGTCCTTCCAACAAACTCTTGCCCCGGAAATTTCGCCGTGCCAGGAGGTATGCCAGGGGAACACCAAAGAGAAGCCCAAACAGCGTGGCAATTACAGCAGCACAGATGGTGAGCAATATGGAGTAATACACTTCGTCCTGGAGCAGGGTATTCCACAGGGTTCCCGGTGAGGGAGAAAGCACCGTTTTGAGCAGGGGAAAGGAGATGAAGAACATGATGAGTACGCCCAGCACGACGAACACCACGTTCATGCTGTCCCACCGGAAAGAGTGCAACCTAAACATGCACTACCACCTGTGAGGAAAATAGATGCTGTTTCCGAAAGGATGTCGCTAGAGGAACATCACCAGAATAAGAAAAGGAATCAGGATAAATAGATGCCTTTAAGGCCTCAGCAACACAGTAACCAAGCTTCATAACTCTCCTTTCCAAACACGGGAGGCATGAGCGTTTCCCCTCACACCCTTGAGACTTTCATCTACCGGTTGCTGCCCATGGATTTCTCTTTAGGTACAGCAACTCGGAGAGATTTTTGTCCAAGTTATACTTCTATGATCAAAGTGCAGTATATCATCATCGCTGATATCCCCTCAAGACATGGCGCGAAAACTCAGCGAAATTCTCTATTCCCAGGATATAAGGCAATAAGCAGATATTACACGCGACAACCCTGGAGGAGACTATCACTCTCTAGGCAGCAGGATGTTCACCCTGCCGGCCCTTGAGCGTATCCACAGCATGCTGCAGAACAGGCAGTATCGGCACCAGGGATTGGCGCACCGCCTGCGGGCTGCCCGGCAGATTAATAATCAGGCACTCGCCCCTCACCCCCGCTACCCCCCTGCCGAGCATGGACATGGGAGTATACTTCCCTCCCTCCTGCCGTATAACCTCGGCAAAGCCCGGAGCAACCCTGTCGATCACCGCCATGGTGGCCTCAGGAGTTACATCACGAGGGCTCAAGCCCGTGCCACCGGTGGTGATAATCACGTCCGCCGCGTCATCATCAGCCCAGCGAACCAGGGTTGACTCTATCCCCCCTCGCTCATCGGGAACGATGGTCTGCTGGACAACACTGGCTCCGGCTCCGGAAAGGATTTCGGCAATCGCCGGGCCACTGCTATCCTGGCGCTCGCCACGCCAGCCAGCGTCACTGATCGTCAATATTCCTACCCTGAACATAATAGTCGCCTTCTATGGGTTCTTCCTGAAAGAAATATCAAAATTCGCCACGTCTCCTACATTCTTCAGCGAGGAAATAATAGCCATGGCTGTCCTCGCTATTATCGCCTTGATAAAGGAATTCATGACCACAGGCTCGCCATTAACAAAGAGCATGGTGTCTTCGGCCCCGGGAAACATCAGGTTGTGCTCAATGAAATCAGCCACCTCCGTGACTTTGCTCAAGGGTAGCTGGGGCACGGCTATATCCAGGTCGCAGTCGGTGACGACGGCGGAAAGCTCCTTTACGGAACACAGCAACTCACCACCAAACTCCTCCCTGGTCAGCTCAATCTTCGGAGACCTGGCCTTCTTGAATCCCTCGATCAACACCAGGTCGAAGCTATTGCCCAGGAGACGGAGGATCTCCCCAAGGCTGGTATCACTATCTACCTGCCTGACCAGCGCCAGCTTGTCCGGTGAGCTAACAATGACAGCATCACTCCCGGCCTCGGCAAACCTCCAGCTATCCTTACCTGGCTGATCCATCTCCACGCGACCTATGCCGTGTTTCACCACGGCAACACGATAACCTCGCTGCTTGAACTCGGCAACCAGCTTCTCAATCAATGTTGTCTTGCCTGCGCCTGATTTACCAACGATAGAAACTGTGGGAATCATATCTTCCTCCTGTTATATCTCCGTGCTTCGCCACCTGCCCGCAATCACAACGACCGGGACCAGTCCAGCATCTGCACCCGGACGACATCTCCCTTCTTAACCCCTCCGGTATCCTCAGGAATTATGGCCAGACCATTAGCCTTGACCATTGATGTCAGGATTCCTGAACCCTGGGGTCCGGTGGGTACAGCGTGGTACTCTCTACCATGCCTGGTGACGGTCACTCGAACAAGCTCCCGGCGGCCATCACGGTTGGTAACATCACGTTGTATGATAGCCAACACCGTCGGCTTGGCCAGGTTTTCTTTCCCCAGCATCTTGAGAATAGCAGGACGCACGAATTGTTCAAAGGTCACCATAGAGCTGACAGGGTTCCCGGGAAGCCCCAGGTGAGGTATGCTCCTGTCTCTCCCAATCATGCCAAAGGCGAGAGGCTTGCCCGGCTTCATGTGCACCGTCCAGAAGTTAATCTGCCCTCGCTGCGCCAGGACATTTTTCACCATATCATAATCTCCCCGGGACACGCCCCCGCAGGTGATAAGCATATCAGAGCTCAAGCTTTCATCTATCTTCTCATTTAATGACTCCATGGAATCACGGCCTATCCCCAGTATCCGGGGAATCCCTCCATAACGCGTAATCTCAGCAGCGATAGTGTAGGTGTTGCTATTGTGAATCTTGCCGGGCGCCAGCGGGACATCTATATCCACCAGCTCATCTCCCGTGGCCAGCACGGAAATCACCGGGCGGCGCACTACCCTGGCCGTGCTATGGCCCAGCGATGCCAGGACCCCAATTTCTGCCGGGCGAAGCACAGTCCCTCGAGGCAAGACCCTGGACCCCACAGCGATGTCCTCTCCCCGGTTGCGGATATTCAGACCCTTCTTTGCCGGGCGCAATATACCAATATGGGATGCGTCCTCCATAGATGCTCGCCGGATTTGCTCATCGGTGTGCTCGAACTGCACCACGGCATCAGCACCCGCAGGTAGCGGCGCACCCGTCATAATACGTATTGCCATGCCGCGGGCAACCCTTGCCTGGGACGGAGACCCGGCAGCAGCTTCATCAATAACGGAGAGAACTCGGGGCGATGCCTCGGATGCCCCCCTGGTATCGACGGCACGCACCGCGTAGCCATCCATAGCAGAATTGTCCCAGGGAGGGATCTCCGATTCAGCATGAATATCCTCAGCCAGGACCTGCCCCAAACACTCCAGGATGGGCTTTCGCTCCGGCCCCAGTACATGTATGTACCCCAGTATCTCTTCCTGGGCCTGCTCCACTGATATCGCCATTTCAAGCTACCTCGAACACAACATGCCATTATAGGCCATTTGCACTATGTAAATCACTCTTTTTGCCGTGCTTCGCCATTATTGCGTTGGCTTTCTCCAGGTCCCCGGGATAGTTCACATTCAAAAAACTGGTTAGCTGCGGATCAAGCTCCCGGCACTCAGGCCGCTTCACATATCTCACGTTTACGCTACGCAGAAAACTGGCAATGCCCAGTTGGTCATGCTCTATTCGAGCCTTCATCACTTCCCTGCAGTCCTGGGAATATACGGCGTGCAGCGCCTGTACCCTTCCCCCCACAGGCACCACGGCATCATAACCGGGAGCAAGCTCCAGGAGATATCGCAGCAGGCGAACATTCAGGAAAGGCATATCACAGGCAACAACCAGGTTGTAATCCGAGTGCGAGGACACCAGGCCGGTATAAATTCCCCCCA
>JAUXIH010000101.1 GCA_030621105.1 Dehalococcoidia bacterium
TCTTGGTAAGAACGGGGTCACCAGTTCAAATCTGGTTGTGGGCTCTGTATAATAGAAGTTCATACATATAGAAGGGGGAATAAGGAAAATGGCAAAGAAGGCTTTCGAGCGAACCAAGCAGCACTTGAATGTTGGCACTATTGGGCACGTGGATCATGGTAAAACGACGTTGACATCCGCAATGACTATGGTCTTGGCTAAGGCGGGTATTGGATATAGTGAGTATCACGCTTTTGAAACTATCGATAATGCTCCTGAAGAGAAGGCTAGAGGACTTACCATAGCTATTTCTCACCTGGAGTATGAGACCGAGAAGCGTCATTATTGTCATGTTGATTGTCCTGGGCATGCTGACTATATCAAGAACATGATTACTGGTGCGGCTCAGGTGGATGGAGCTATCCTTGTGGTTGGGGCCGACGATGGTCCTATGCCGCAGACGAGGGAGCATATCCTCCTGGCCCGGCAGGTGGAGGTGCCTTACTTGATGGTAGCCCTGAATAAGATAGATCTGGTTGATGACCCTGAGCTTTTAGACTTAGTGGAGATGGAGGTCAGGGAGTTACTTACTAAATACAATTTCGCTGGGAATGATGTCCCTGTCATCAGGGTTAGTGCGCTTAAAGCCCTGGAGTGTGGATGTGGTAAGAGAGAGTGTCAGTGGTGTGGCAAGATTTGGGAATTGCTGGATGCCATGGATGCTAACATTCCTATGCCTGTCCGTGATAAGGATAAGCCTTTCTTAATGCCGGTGGAGGATGTATTTAGCATCAAGGGCCGTGGTACTGTGCCCACAGGAAGGGTGGAGCGGGGCGTGATACGGGCAGGAGATGAGGTGGAGATAGTCGGGTTGGGTGAAACCCGCAAGACGATAGCAACCAGTATGGAGATGTTTCATAAGACTATGCCTGAGTCTGAGGCTGGTGATGCTATAGGGGTGTTGTTGCGAGGCGTGGATCGTGATGAGATAGAAAAGGGGCAAGTGTTGGCTGCTCCGAAGAGTGTTACAGCGCACACTGAAGCTGATGTCGAGGTTTACATATTAAAGAAGGAGGAAGGAGGCAGACACACTCCATTTTTCAGTGGGTATAAACCTCAGTTCTTTATTCGGACCGCTGATATTACTGGCGAGATAACGCTTCCTGAAGGGGTGGAGATGGCCATGCCTGGTGATAGCCTGAATCGCATGCATATCAAGACGATAAGTCCTGTTGCCATGGAAGAAGGCTTGCGTTTTGCCATCAGGGAGGGTGGCAAAACAGTAGGAGCTGGTGTCATTACCAAGATAACTGCGTAACTATGGCGAAGAAGAAAGGCGAGCAGCGTACGATTATTCATCTGGAGTGCACCCTGTGTCGTGAGAGGACATATACCACAGTTAAGAATAAGAGGAATGATCCTCATCGCTTGGAATTGAATAAGTTTTGTCCGCGTTGCCGTGCTCATACTCCCCACAAAGAGGTGAAGTGATAGGTGGCCAGCAGGACGAAGCGAAGTAAAGCAAGGGCTGTTGTTGCACCAGCCAAAAAATCGAAGTTAAGCTTTTTTGGTGATGCGTTTGCCGAGCTCAAGAAAGTGCACTGGCCTACACGGCAGGAAGCTGTCAGGTTAAGCCTTATGGTGCTTGTTATTTGTGTTGTTGTGGGTGCCATCCTGGGCGTTGTGGATCTTGGGTTTTCCGCTTTGATTAAGGGCTTGTTTTTAGGTGGTTAGAATGACAGATGAAGGGAAGTGGTACCTGTTATATACTTCTTCAGGGCATGAGGAGCAGGCCAAGAGAAATTTGGACCAGAGAGTCAAGTATATGGATGTCGAGGATAAAATATTCGAGGTCATCGTGCCCAAGGTACAGGAAATTGAGATCAGGAGTGGACGGCGCAATACGGTAAGTAAGAAGGCCTTTCCCGGGTATATCATGGTTCGCATGAAGCTAGATGAATATACCTGGGATATGGTGCGTAATACACCTGGCGTGGCAGGATTTGTCAGCAGTGGAGTGAAACCGTTGCCTCTTGATCCTCAGGAGGCTGACAGTATCCTTAAGAGGATGGAGGAAGTTCCCACCGAAGTCAAGATAGCGTTTAAGAAAGGGGAAAGTGTTCGCGTGACCCATGGTCCGTTTATTGACTTTATAGGCAAGGTGGAGGGTATTAGCCCGGAGAAAGGAAAGGTGGAAGTGTTGCTATCCCTGTTTGGTCGAGAAACGCCGGTGGAGCTAGATTTGCTGGGAGTGGAGAAGATTTAATATGGCTAAGAAAAAAGTGAAGGCTCTGGTTAAGTTACAGATAGAGGCAGGGAAAGCCACTCCGGCGCCACCTGTAGGGCCAGCCCTCGGACAATATGGGGCCAATATTATGGCTTTTTGTAAGGAATATAATGAGCGAACTGCGGCTCAGGCTGGTTATATCATTCCTGCTGAGATTACCATCTATGTTGATCGCTCCTTTACCTTTGTCACCAAGATGCCTCCTGTAGCTGACTTGTTACGGCATAGCTTGGGGATAGAGAAAGGTAGCCATAATCCTGGCAGGGAGATAGTTGCCAGTGTAAGCCAAGATGAGATTCGTAAAATTGCTCAAAACAAGATGAAAGACCTCAATACCACTGATGTGGATAAGGCGATGCATATTATTGCGGGTGCGGCTCGCAGTATGGGGATAAAAGTAGAACAGTGATGTTATATTACGGAAGGCATGTAAGGGGCTAGCGAAATGGCAAAGCATGGTAAGAAGTATCGAGATATCAGCAAGTTGGCGGATGAATCGCGAGATTATTCGCCAGAAGAGGCTATTGAATTAGCTAAGCAGGCTAGCTATGCTAAGTTTGATGAGTCAGTTGAACTTCATTTGCGAATGGGAGTTGATCCGCGCAACGCAGATCAACAGGTGCGTGGTGTAGTATCACTTCCCCATGGGTTGGGCAAACCCGTGCGTATTATGGTCTTTGCCCAGGGGGAGGCGGTGAAGGCTGCTGAGGATGCGGGGGCGGATTACATTGGGACTGATGAGATGATTGCTAAGATTGAGCAGGGCTGGCATGAATTCGACAAGTCTATTGCCACTTTGGACATGATGCCCAAGGTAGCCAAGCTGGGGCGTATTTTGGGACGCCGTGGGCTGATGCCTAATCCCAAGTCTGGTACTGTAGTGGCTCCTGAAGATTTATCCCGTGCTATCAGCGAGGCTCGCAAGGGACGAGCGGAATTTCGCCTGGACAGATCGGCAATTATTCACCTGGTTATTGGCAAGGTTAGCTTTGATAAAGAAAAACTGCTGGAAAACCTTGTTGCTGTGGTAGGGGCTATCATCAAAGCCAAGCCCAGCGGTGCCAAGGGGCAATATATCAAGAGTATATCTCTGTGCACCAGCATGGGGACGGGGATTCGACTGGATTTTAAGTCCACCCTGGCTTTAGTTGCCTAGATATTTGTGCTACAATATCGGCGCCGATGATGGCAGGTACCCTGGGTTTAAATTATGGCCTGCTGAGGTGATATGTTAAGAGAAAAGAAAACTCGCATTGTTGAAGAGCTAGCGGATACTTTATCCCGCAGTGCCATCATTATCTCCACCAGCTATCAGGGCTTAACCGCGAAGCAGATGACGGATTTGCGTCGTGTCCTGGTCAGCTCTGGCGTGGAGTATCGAGTTATTAAGAATACTCTGGCTCGCCTTGCTGCCCAGAAAGCGGGCAGGGATCAGGTGATGGATATTATCGAGGGGCCGACGGCTCTAGCCTTTGGTTGTGATGATGTGACCACGCCTGCCAAATTGCTCGATAAGTACAGCAAATCTCAGGAACTGGGCATACAGATCAAGGGGGGCATATTAGGGGAGAGAGTGCTTGATGCCAGTGAAGTATCTGGCCTGGCCAATTTGCCCTCTCGAGAAGTGCTTATAGCACAGGTGGTAGCTGGATTGCAGTCACCAATCAGGAATTTACATAATGTTCTGGCCTCCCCGCTTCAGGGGTTGTGCTTTGTGTTGCAGGCCAGGATTCAAAAGCTTAACGAGTAAAGGGGAGGGAAATGACGACTAAGGAAAAGACCACAGAGGAAAGTAAGACTAAAGCATCAGTAGCCAAAGGCAAGGCTGAGGCCAAGAAGCCAGTTAAGGCGGCTCAGGCATTGGGCAAAGAGCAAATCATGGGTGCTATTAAGAGCATGACCGTGGTGGAGCTGGCCGACTTGGTTAAGTCTCTGGAGGATGAGTTTGGTGTTACTGCTGCGCCAGTTGCTGCAGCGCCGGCCGCTGCTTCCAGTGAGGTATCTGAGACCCCTCAGGAAG
>JAUXIH010000159.1 GCA_030621105.1 Dehalococcoidia bacterium
ATCATTGTCCTAGCCAAACAGGGGATAAACGGGAACATTGTGTATATCTACTGGGTGGAGTGGGATGATGCTCCGGGCATTCCGGTAGCCATTACCGATAATCGCATTGAGCCAGTAGAGGATTAAATGCCTACCGTAGTGAAGTCAGACGTTCTCTTCGGGAGGTCAGTAGCACATAGGAGGAGTAGGTAAATGGGTTTATTCGGGCCAAATATAAAAAAGCTTGAAGCTAAGAGAGACGTTCAAGGCCTGTTAGCGGCTTTGAGGGATCGGGATAATAACGTTGTAAAGGGTGCCATAGAGGCTCTCGGAAGGATAGGCGAGCCAGCGATCAAATCTATCATGCAATTCGTTGGGGATGAAGAGAAACTTTTCATCTACAAAGAACAGCCTATAATGGCTCTTGGGAAAATGGGAGCGTTGGCGGTAGGCCCTCTTATTGAACTTCTGAGACGAGATGACTTCCACATTAGCAACGAGGCAGCGAAGGCTCTTGGAGAGGTAGGGGAGCCAGCAGTAAATCCCCTCCTTCAACTCCTGAGGGAGGAGATGAATTTCTCTATGCAAAGTTTCTTTATGCAAAGGCACATTCTAAACATTCTTGTAGAGATTGGAAAACCAGCTACGGAGCCTTTATATCAAGCGATGACAGATGAAGGTTGGCAACATGTTCGGTTGGCATTGGCAATCGCTCTCGGAGAGATGGGTGATGGCAGGGCACTGAAACCGCTAGTGGAAGCTCTCAGGCAAGGTGACGCTGGAGGGTATGTAGCCAGAGCACTAGACAATCTGGGTTGGACAACAACAGATGCTGTAGAGAAAGCTTACTACTTAATTGCGAAGGGACATTGGGGGATAGGGGAATTCCGACAAGAATTATATGGATTGGGGATATCAGCAGTCGAGCCGCTCATAAAGCATCTGAAGTATGCGGATAGAAATGGCCAGAAACACGCAATAGAATTTCTTGGGATGATACCAGACAAAAGGTCATTTGAGCCGCTCATTGGATTTCTTAACGATGAAGATAGTTCTGTTCGGCGGATGGTAGCAGGGGCTCTCGGAAGTATAGGGGACCCAAGGGCGATAGAGCCTCTCAGCCGTGCCATGAAAGATGAAGATAAAAATGTTCGAGAGAGTGCTGCAGGCGCTCTCCGCCAAATACCAGAGGGGATGGAGATATTAATTAAAGCCTTAAAGGATCAGGATAGTCGTGTTCGCATGTCGGCAGCACAAGCCCTTGGAGGCCTACTGGTTGAAGAAGTCGAGCAGGCGCTTCATGAGGTGACTGTTTATGACGAAGATAGGAGTGTTCGGGAAGCAGCACAAGAGTCGCTACGCCATATTGCCCATATGGAACATGACCTTTATGGAACATGACCTTGGATTGTGAAGATGATGGAAAAGATAACGTCTTGGTACCACAAACACGAGATAACCGTGCAGGAGTTTATCAGGGCGGGAGCTATGCTCCCAATTTGGATGGGGGGTCTTTGGTACCTCGGGAACACAGGCATGCTTGTTATCTCTCCTCAAGTCGCGTTAATTATCGGTGTTAGCCTGTCGACTGTTATGTTTTCAGTTCTAGTGGTATTGCGGAAGAGGACTGGGCAGAAATTGCAGGTAACCCGTATCCGCTATATGTTAATCCTGCTACTGGTGGTGTGTGTGTCCGGGTTTATCTGGTTCATGTCGCAGGGAGAGGTAATCCGGGCTGTTCTTTCTGCTATCGTAGTGCTGTTTCTGGGGGCACTGACCCTTTTTATCGAGAAAGAGAGGAATTTAAGTGATAGGAGTTGGCGATATTTCATACCGCGACGCACTAACTGAAAGGGGGTGAATTATGAAGTTAGCTGTGGCACAGATGGTTTTGGGGGTGCTTATTGCACTTATTCTCTTGTTGGGGTATTGGCCCTTTTTTTGGGGGGGCGAACTAACCCCGGGTTTAGAATGGGTAAGGATTATCAATTACTTGGTCTTAATTCTTCCTTTCTTGGGTCTGGCAGTGCTTGGCTGCGGTGTGGCGCAATTCTTAAAGGCGAGGAGGTCTCAAAAATGAGAAAACTGATAATAGGATTGATATTGATAGTATGTTTGCTGGTGCCTGCTGCCTGCGCTGCCCCAGCAGAGGCGCCTGCACCACGCCCAACACCAACCCCAGCGCCAATGCCAGCACCGGCACCACCAGGCTACGGTCAGGAACCATCACCCTCAGTACCGCTGCCCCCAGTGCCACCGCCCTCGGAACCGGTGAGGCCAACAACAACCCCGATAACATCGGAGGGGGCGCTGGAAAGGATGCCCGAACTGGGCGAGACTCGCATGATTGTGCGCACCGCGGAGATGGCGCTGGTAGTAAAGGATGTCGCTGCCACTTTAGACAAGGTTGCCGACCTCGCTGAGGGTCTTGGCGGGTATGTCGTTTCTTCAAAGCAGTGGAAAGAGGAGGAAAGGCTAGTTGGTATTATCACCATCCGTGTGCCGGCTGAGGACTTTGCTGGTGCGATGGAAACGCTGCGTGGGCTGGCGGCTGATGTTACCCATGAGGAAACATTAGCCAAAGACGTAACCGAGGAGTATGTTGACCTCAGCGCCAAGC
>JAUXIH010000144.1 GCA_030621105.1 Dehalococcoidia bacterium
ATCACTCTGGTTCCCTCCTTCTGGTGCGATAGCTTCTACCCATATGGTATTGTCTTTATGTTTAACTCTTATGTCTGGTCCTGTACTCCCACTAGTAATTTCATAGCCTTTATCTATCAGTGTGCAAGCCAGATACATTTCCCAGAATGTAGCGGAGAAGTCATTCTTTATTTGGTCACGGATTTGCTGACGACGGGAGTCATCCATGTAGGGATAAAACTTCCTCCATAGAGATTCAACGAACATCTTGGCTTCCTGCTCCTGTGGGGCAGGATCATCGCGTATGCTATTGTATATAGAATCATCAGCAACCACAGTGTTATCAAATAGCGGTTCCATAGAACAAGCTTTTGAAAATACCCGAGAAGTAATCTTAACAGAGGAATTAGCATATAACTATAACGTCATTATATAGATGATGCCACATTGATTTCCTTTTTATAACTTCCCTTTCCCCAAATTTTGCAGGGGCGAAGGGGGGCTCACTCGTTGAATAAGCTATAATGGCTGACGTGAATGGCCATGTGCGCGGAGATACCAGCAAGGGAGTGGTGCTTCTTGTTGCCACAATGGCTTCCTTTCTTTTTCCCTTCATGGGTTCTTCTGTCAATATTGCACTTCCTTCAATTGGGAAGGAACTATCACTAGATGCAGTCACATTGAGTTGGGTTGCTACTGCGTACATACTGGCCTCGGCAGCTTTGCTTATTCCCTTTGGCAGAATAGCAGACATATATGGAAGGAAAAGGGTCTTTACATGTGGCATAATCGTCTTCACGGTTTCCTCTCTACTTTCAGGGCTTGCCAGCTCCGCGACCATGCTTATCTCCTTTCGGGTTTTGCAGGGAATTGGCGGTGCCATGATTGCTGGAACTGGAGTAGCACTGCTCACTTCAGTATATCCCTCTGATGAGACAGGGAAAGCTCTCGGCATAAATGTTGCTGCGACTTACGCTGGGCTTTCGCTGGGGCCGGTTCTGGGAGGGGTTCTAACACAGCATTGTGGCTGGAGGAGTATCTTTTTCATAAATGTGCCCTTGGGGTTGGTGCTTATTGGTATCATTTTATGGAAACTGAAAGGGGATTGGGTTGGGGCAAAAGGGGAGAAGTTCGATTTTGCTGGCTCCATAATCTATGGCCTTGCGCTCGTAGCGTTGGTATATGGTTTTACTGTCTTGCCGGCGATCTTGGGGATATGGCTGGTTGTAGCAGGAGTCGTCGGGCTTTCGGTGTTCGTCAAATGGGAAATGAAAACGAGAGATCCGATCCTGGATATAAACCTTTTCAAGAATAGTAGAGTATTCACCTTTTCTAATCTGACAGCATTGATTAACTACAGTGCTACATTCGCCGTGGTGTTCCTCATGAGTCTCTATCTGCAGTATATAAAAGGGTTCAATCCTCAGAGTGCCGGATTGATTCTGGTAACTATGCCCGCGGTGCAGGCCATTTTCTCGCCCGCTGCTGGCAGGCTTTCAGATAGAGTTGAACCCAGGGTGCTTGCCTCGGCAGGGATGGCGGTGACGACCGCCGGCCTTGTCCTCTTCATTTTTCTAAACGGGGAAACTCCTCTGGGGTTCATTGTAGCCAGTTTAATTCTGATTGGTTTTGGCATTGCTCTTTTCTCATCTCCCAACACAAATGCGGCTATGAGTTCTGCCCCCAAGAGGGCTTATGGGGTAGCTTCGGCAACGCTGGCAACAATGCGGCAGGTTGGAATGGTGTTTAGCATGGGAGTTGTTATGCTGATGTTTGCACTATATATCGGGAGGGTTCCAATTACCCCGGAACACTATCCGTTTTTCTTGGAAAGCATCAGAACATCGTTCATTATTTTCTCCGCCCTGTGTTTCGGAGGCATATTTACGTCGTTGGCAAGGGGGAGGGTGCGGTAGCTCCTTTGATGCTAGCTATGAAATTTGATAGAAGGACATATGGTGGCCCTGAGGAATTTTTTAAAGACCTGGGCTTCCTCATCCGAAACGTAAAGCGGATGAAGGCGCTAAAGAATGAGGGGCTGATAACGCCAGCTTTCCGGGAGAGGCTTATGCTGGCTGTGACTGGAGTAAATGGCTGTCGCTATTGTTCTTATGCTCACGCTAGGCAAGCGTTAAAAAGCGGCATTGGTCAGGAAGAGATTAACCAGCTACTATCAGGAATTATAGATGATTGCCCGGAACAAGAAGCGGTAGCCATATTCTATGCCCAACACTGGGCTGAGTCTGGTGCTCATCCTGACCCTGTAACTGTCCGAAAGCTACAGGATGCATATGGGGCAGAAAAGGCAAGAGCTATTCATCTGGTGCTTCGAGTGATTCGGTTTGGCAATTTGGCAGGGAACTCCTTTGACTACTTGCTATACAGGATATCCTTTGGTAAGTGGCAAAGATAGAGCTTCACAAGATGGCTTGCTGTTCAGCCGAATCCTGCTAAACCTTATTCTCATGTTTGTTCGGTAATAAGCCTGCTAAAGCTAATAGTACAAACTCCCTGTCTGCTACCTGAAATAGGAGTCAGTGCTTGACAGAATATCTCCCTATCTTTACAAGACATCGGGCTACGATGTATCTTTAGCGTAGCAATAACAGGGAGGGCAGCATGAGAAAGGTAGCCATTGTGACTGGCAGTGAAGCAGCAATACCCAAAGAAATTGCACAAGAGTACGAGATCACAACAGTACCTGTCCATGTTATTGTAGATGGCAAGGATTACCTGGATGGGGCGATAGATGTGAAGTGGCTCTATGCCAGGATGAGGCAAATGAAGCAAGAGGAAAAGCTGCCTACCACCTCTTTTGCACCTCCAGTGGAATTTTTACAAGCCTACAATAGATTAGCCCAGGGTTCAGACGACATATTGTATATTTCCATGACTTCAGCTTTTTCT
>JAUXIH010000143.1 GCA_030621105.1 Dehalococcoidia bacterium
GGCCTCAGCCACACGCTGGCTGAAGAGGAAAACACAGCAACGCCACAACCAGCAGTAGCGCCAGCACGGGGGTAAACCACAGAAAGAAAGGCCTGCGCCCCAGCCCTGTAATCGCCTTACCAAAGTTGGGATTCACAACAGAATATTTCACCTCGATATATCCCTCCTGGGAACTACAAAGTAACCTTGAGAGATATTATCTATCCTCTCATGTTTACCTGTCAAGGCTGGCTTCATATTTATCCATATAGAAGCGCGGAACACAAAAGTTATCCCCGTGCAGTAGCATCCCCGGCGTTGTCTTGACAAACCATGCCGGCTTTATATAATGTACCGCAGTGTGATACCTCGGCTTACGATACGCTGAGCAAGGAGGAACAAACATGAGCAGGATAGTCATTATGGCGGACAGTTGCGCCTGCATACCTGAGGAAGCCGCGCAGCAGTATGGCCTAACCACGATGCCATTTCATACTATCGTAGATGGCAAAGATTACCTTGACAATGAAATCGATATGCCCTGGCTTTATCAGTTACTCAAGGATAGGAAGAACGCCGAGGAGCCCCTGCCCACCACCTCCTTTCCACCTCCAGCGGATTTCTGCCAGGCCTACGAGAATCTGGCTCAAAAGGCAGATGCCATTTTATATTTCTCCATGTCATCGCTTTTCTCCAAGGGATATCAGGCCGCCATAGAAGGTAAAGAACTGGCCCAGGAGAAATTGCCACACATCAGGATAGATATCATTGATTCTCGCACGGTAGAGTCAGGAGAGCTACTGCTGGTCACCGGAGCTGCCAGGGCAATCAGTGAAGGCAAAGATATCGATGAAGTCCTCGAATTAACCCACAGGTTAATATCCCGGGTGACCTTATTGACAGGAAGCGAAACGCTATTTTACCGGGATAAGGGAGGCAGAATCTTTCAGGCTAAATCCTGGGCTGAGGCCCAGCCCACGAGCGCTTTTCGGACCATTGTCGAGGTCGATGCCTCTACCGATGGAAAAACCAGGCCAGTAACCAGAGTAAGAACACGCAAGCAGATGATGAAAGCCATGGTTGATATCGCCAAGCAGAAGTCAGGGGGAAAACCCATTCATGCTGCCATAGTGCATGCCAACGTGCCCCAGGATGCAGAACAGCTAAAGGCGCTGTTGCTATCTCAATGCCAATGTGACGAGCTTTACATCAGTGAACTTCCTGGTGCAATAGCAGTGCATAACGGGGAAGGGCTTCTTGACCTGGGATTTTACGTCACAGATTAACCAGGCTAACCAGTCTATACCCCACCATCTATGCCAATAACCTGCCCTGTTATGTAGCCGGCTTTATCGCTGGCGAGAAAAGCTACCAGCTCCGCCACTTCCCCAGGCTCACCAAAACGATGCAGTGATGTCATTGACAGGATGGAACTCTTAACTTCATCGGGCAGCTTCTCCGTCATCAGGGTCTTGATGAAGCCTGGCGCCACAGCATTAGCTGTTATGTTACGAGATCCCATCTCCCTGGCGACACTCTTGGTAAAAGCGATTAACCCCGCTTTGGAAGCCGCATAATTGGTCTGTCCTGCATTGCCAATAACTCCCGCCAGAGAGGCGATATTAACAACTCGCCCCCAGCCCTGCCTGCTCATAGAACGCAGGGCAAACTTGGTGCACAGGTAAGCACCTTTCAAATTAGTATCCAGCACATCATCCCATGCCTTCTCCGACATTCTCAATAACAGCATGTCCCGGGTGATACCAGCGTTGTTCACCAGAATGTCTATCTTGCCCCACCTATCAATGATCTCCTGCACCATGACCTTCACCGCATCACCATCCCTGACATCAGCTTCTACAGCAATAGCCTCCCCACCAAGATGGTCTATAGACTGCACAACATTATCCGCATCAACCTTGTTAGTGGACTCGATGGCAACATAATTAATTGCCACCCTGGCGCCCATGCTAGCAAGCTTCAAGGAGATGGCCTCCCCCATACCCCGGGAAGCACCCGTAACCAGTGCTACTTTACCTGTCAGTTCCATTATTCCTCCTACGATAATAAACGAGGGTGCTTAAACACCAGGCAGCAGTTCTCTCCTCCCAAGCCAAAACTCTCCTTCAGACAAATATCTACCCTGGCTTTACGGGCCTCATTGGGCACATAATCCAGATCACACTCTGGATCGGGAGTCTCGTAATTTATCGTGGGATAGATAAGCCCTTCATTCATGGTAAGTATAGTGGCGATGCTCTCAATGGCTCCAGCAGCAGTTATCATGTGCCCAACCATAGACTTGGTAGAACTTACCGGGATTTTATAGGCCTGATCACCAAGGGCTATCTTGAGTGCCCTGGTCTCATTGGCGTCGTTCAGCTTGGTGCTGGTTCCATGGGCATTAACATAATCAATATCCTTAATGGTAATACCTGCACTGGCGATGGCTGAGCACATGGCATAAGCCTCAGCCTCTGGCGCAGGAGCCGTAGCATCATGAGCATCAAAGGACCATCCGGCACCGGCCAGCTCAGCCAAAATCGGTGCTCCACGCTTCACAGCATGCTCATAGCTCTCCAGAACAATCATGCCCGAGCCTTCAGAATAGATAAAACCATCACGATTGAGGTCAAAAGGCCGGCATGCTTTAGCCGGGTCAGGATTCCGAGAAAGCGCTCCCAGAATATCAATCCCAGCCATGCCCAGGGGATCCAGGCTGGAATCAGCCCCTCCTGCTATCATGACATCAGCATATCCTAAGCGGATAAAATTGAAGGCAGTGCCAATGGCATCAGCACCAGTGGCACAGAGGCTGTTAACACTGGAGTTAGGCCCCTTGGCTCCCAGCATCATGCCCACCTGCATCGATACCGCACTGGGACTTGACTTGGCCACAAACAGGGGATCTGCTCTCCTCGGCCCCCT
>JAUXIH010000108.1 GCA_030621105.1 Dehalococcoidia bacterium
TTACAAACAATGCAGGGTTGTATCTCAAGATGAGGCACTAACTAAAGCCCGCCTCAAGCTAGTCAGAGCATCTCAAATCACCTTAGCCAAAACACTTCGACTAATGGGTATGGCAGCTCCAGAAACCATGTAATGCATAGGACTTAAAGATCGCCTCTTTAGTATAATCATACACGATGGACTCGAGCGCAGGCAATAAACCCAGCGTTGCATTTGCCCTTCCCCTATGCTAGATTTACTGGCTATATTTCCCACGCCAAAATTACCCGATACGATGTTTCTACGAAAATGACTCAATTAGAACTAGCCAAAGCTGGCATTATTTCTCCCCAGTTGGAGCAAGTTGCTCAACAGGAAAAACTCGATATTAATATCCTGCAACAAGGAATTGCTGAAGGCAAAATCATAATTTTGGCGAACCCCAGACATAGTAACTCAACTCCCTGTGGCATTGGAAAAGGGCTCAAGACAAAGGTCAACGCTAATATAGGAACTTCCTCCGACCTTTGTGATGTCAATTTAGAGTTAAGAAAATTACGGATGGCAATTGACACCGGCGCCAACACCGTAATGGATTTGAGCACCGGAGGCAATATATCAAATATAAGACAGACTATTATTGCCAACAGCACTATACCCGTAGGAACCGTACCCATATATCAAGCTGGCCTCGAAGCAATCGAGAAGCACAAGGCCCTCGTCAATATGAAAGTTGATGAAATATTCAGTGTAATCGAAAATCAGGCCAAGGACGGTGTTGACTTCATCACCGTACACTGCGGCGTAACCCAAGCATCCATAGCAAGGCTAAAAAGTGAGGGCAGAATAACTAACATCGTATCAAGAGGAGGAGCCTTCCTCACTGGTTGGATATTACACAATGGCCAGGAAAATCCCCTATTCCAATATTATGACCGTTTACTGGATATTGCACATGAATATGATGTAACCTTGAGCTTGGGTGATGGCCTCCGCCCAGGATGTCTGGCTGATGCTACAGACAGAGCTCAGGTGGAAGAACTAATCATACTAGGAGAGATGGTAGATCGCGCCAGAAAAGCTGGTGTTCAAGCAATGGTTGAGGGGCCAGGCCATCTACCACTAGACCAAATAGTTTCCAATGTTAAATTAGAAAAGAGCCTGTGCCATGAAGCTCCTTTCTACGTTCTGGGCCCCTTGGTCACTGATATTGGTGCAGGCTATGACCATATCACAGGTGCAATTGGTGGAGCTATTGCCGCTGCTGCCGGTACCGACTTTTTATGTTACGTAACCCCTGCCGAACATCTCTCCCTGCCTGACGTAGATGATGTTAAGCAAGGGGTAATAGCTTCATGTCTCGCTGCTCACGTTGGGGATATCGCTAAGGGAGTGGCTGGTGCTAAGAAACGGGATGAGCAGATGGCCAGGGCTCGCAAAGATCTCAATTGGGAGACACAAGCAGAGCTATCTCTAGATCCAGAGTTATCGCGTAGCATTCACAACAAAATTCCCGCCACAGGGAAAGCTTGTAGCATGTGTGGCAAATATTGTGCTATGGAAATAGTGAAAAAGTACTTGGGGAACTCAACAAATCAAACAAACTGAGGATAATATCTTCAGGGTACCTCAACTGTCTACACATAAAAACCGATTTATGGTACTCTTCTCTCCTGTTAGTGTTGGCTTAATCCCTCAAAAATCTAGTTCCGCCAGTAAGGAAGAAGGTTATCTAAAAAGATTCCATGCACTTAATCATAGATGGTTACTCCAATAACTCTACGGTTCTCAGAGATAAAGAATATCTCCATGACTGGTTAGATGGCTATCCTGCCACAATTGGAATGACAAAAATTTCCCCGAGTTTCGTCACCAAATATACAGGCCCAAACCCCAAAGACTGGGGAATATCTGGATTTGTTGTTATCGCTGAAAGCCATATAAGCTTTCATACCTTCGTGGAACAAGATTATGTAAATGTCGATGTCTTTTCCTGCAAAGACTTCGACGCTGATAAAGTAATTAGCGACATACAAAATACTTTTCAGCTGGTAGAATCTCGGCCTCGTCTCATCGACCGGGAATGGACAGCAAAACCCACTGCAAGAAATTAGAGCCCGCAAGAAAGGCATCACGCCAGCGCTTTCCTGCTGGCCAAGTTAGCCTGCAATTAACTGGCTATGTGGTGCCCAGCAATTGACACCCTAACCCTTTTTATCCTATCATTACCTAGCCTGTGAAAGATACTCCCATCCAGAACCCAACACTACTCGATATAGCTACTGTTTTCATTACCATTTTACCTGCGCAAAAAAAAGAGGTCGCGCAATCCGAATTACGCAGATTCATTCGTTGGCTGGGCTCCCACCGAAAACCAAGCGAACTAAGCCCTATCGATATCTCCAGTTACGGGGAATTAATTACACCGCCATCTGCAAAATTAATAAAACCTTTTCTAACCTACCTGCACCGGCAGGGACTCACTACAATAAACTTGGCACCTCACCTTCGAGCAAAGAAACCCTCACAAAAAGGACTTCCTCATTCACGGCAAAGACCTCCAAATTCAGCAGTATTAACCACAGCAGGTCATGCTAACATGAAGGCAGAATTATCTACTCTCAAGAGCCAGCGAATTCAAGTCATAAGGGAAATACACAAGGCAGCAGAAGATAAGGACTTCAAAGAAAATGCTCCCCTTGAAGCAGCTCGAGAACAAAAGTCCCTCTTGGAAGGAAGAATCCAAGAACTGGAAACGACATTAATGTCAGCCACAACCGTAAAAGACAAGCAAAACTCTCCACAGATTACCATAGGCAGTACAGTAATACTTCACAATCTAGATTCCGGAGAAAAGCACCGCTACACCATGGTAGATCCGAAAGAGGCGAACCCAATGTCAGGGAAGCTCTCTATCGCTTCTCCGCTCGGCAAGGTGATCTCTGGCAAAAACACAGGGGAAACAGTGGAACTTACTGCCCCCGCTGGTACTTTTCACTACATCATCGAAGATATACTTTAGCGATAACACGTGCCCCCTCAGTTTATATAACAACTCTACACTCTACTATCGCTAAGAATTCCAGCAAAGAGCCAATGGCAAGCTTTATCCAGGTAGTAGCACCTTACGCCAACATGTGGCAGAGAGGATAAGTTAGTCCGGCGACACAATCGTCGATAATAAGGTTCTCACGGAGCTAAAATGACCACCATCTAGCATAATGGTCTGCCCCGTCATATAGCTCGAGGCCTCAGAAGCCAGAAATATAGCGGCACCAACAATTTCATCAGGTTTAGCTATACGAGCAAGAGCAGTATTGTCCTCAGACTCCTTCCTGATCACCGGATTGCTCCATAACACTGTGGAAAAGCGAGTTTTTACTATCCCTGGAGCAATGGTATTCACCCTAATATTATAGTGACCCCATTCCTGGGCAAGCACCTGTGTAAGCATAATAACGCCCGCTTTACTTATAGAATACACCCCAGCTCCTAGGCCGGGACGAATCCCATCTTCTGAAGAAACATTAATGATGCTTCCTGAACCCCTAGTCCGCATCACCTTGCCCACTGCCTGACTTAAGAAAAAATACCCCTTTAAGTTTAAGCCCATAGTGACATCCCACGCCTTCTCGTCCACGTTGAATACTGAACCAAACGCGGGGTTGGTGGCAGCATTATTCACCAGTATGTCAATATGATGAAATTTCCCTTGAGCCGCCTGCACCAGATGGTCAATCTGCGCCAGGTCACGGATATTCGTAGGCACAGCGATAGCCTCTCGCCCCATATCGGTTATTTCCTGCGCAACAGCCTCAAGATCAAGCAGCTTGCGGCTAGCCAGAACAACATCAGCCCCCGCCTGTGCTAAGCCCAAAGCAATAGCTTTTCCAATGCCTCGACTCGCACCACTGACTAAAGCAACTTTGTGTTGCAAGGCAAACCTATTTAAATATGTTCCCTCTTTATCCATCTCTATAAAAACATGCGCCGTGCCAACAACAGTTCCCGCTAATCTGTACTATG
>JAUXIH010000031.1 GCA_030621105.1 Dehalococcoidia bacterium
GAGGCTACCAGGCAAGAATATGAGAACGCTAAAGTGGCAGTCCAGGAGCAGCTCAAGATGGGTCGTGATGAGGGACAAGCTGTAATTGCTCAGGCGACACAGGCTGGGAGCAGGCTCAAGGAGGAGGCAAGGGGGGAGGCGAGGAAGGAAGCTCAGGTTATTGTGGAGCGGACTCGGGTCGAATTACAGCGTGAGCGGGACCAGATAGTTGATGATTTGCGCCGTGAGTTTGTGGATACTGCTATCCTGGCTGCGGGCAAAGTGATAAGAGAGACGCTGGATGAGAAGAAGCATAGAGAGCTAATTGAAGAAGTGTTACAAGAGAGTGCTGCTTTGAGGAGTAAATAGGAGTTAACTGATGCCGCGAGGAGTTTCGGGCAGGCGATATGCTCAGGCTGCCTTTGATCTGGCTATGGAGAAAAATGAGCTGGACAGCTGGCAGAAAAGCCTGACGAAAGCTGCCGATCTCAGCAAGGATAGGAAACTTATGGAATTGCTGGAGAATCCCAAGCTTCCCTTTGAATTCAAGCAGGGGATATTGAAAAAACAATTGAAGGGGATAAATCCCCTTGCGTTAAATTTAGTGGGACTTCTTATGGCCAGGGGAGGGTTGAAAAGCGTTGGGGATATTTCCAGGGAATACGATAATTTATTAGGCGCTCATCGTGGTGTTAGCCATGCTGCTGTGCTTACCGCCATAGCTTTGGATAGTGGTACTAAGAAGGGGATGGCAGCTAGAATCGAGAAGGTTCTTGGGGGGGAGGTGGTTATTGATGCGCAGGTGGACCCGGCGATGATCGGAGGAATGCGTGCCAAGGTGGGGGATATGCTCATCGATGGCAGTATAAGCAGCAGGTTGGAGTCTTTGAGGAATAGCCTGGCTGAAAGTAAATAGATAGATTTAGGGGGGCAAATGGCAACTAGAGGACAAGATATAGTTTCGGTGCTTAAGGAAGAAATTGAACACTTTGGTGTTACCGTTGCTGTAGCCAATGTCGGCACAGTGGTAGAGGTGGGTGATGGTATCGCTCACATTCATGGGCTCAGTAGCGCTAAATACAATGAGATGCTGGAATTTCCTCATGATATCATGGGAGTGGCCCTGAACCTGGAGGAAGATAATGTCGGTGCGGTTATCATGGGAGACTGTACCCTCATTAAGGAGGGGGATGAGGTCCGGGCGACCGGCAGAGTTATTGAAGTTCCCGTGGGAGATGCTCTTATTGGTCGTGTGGTTGACCCCCTGGGGCGTCCTGTTGATGACAAAGGGCCTATCAAGACGGAGAAAACGCGACCGATAGAGAGGGTGGCTCCTGGTGTTGTGGAGCGTGCTCCGGTGAATGTACCGGTACACACGGGGATTAAGGCTGTTGATAGCATGATTCCTATTGGCCGGGGTCAACGTGAGCTCATTATTGGGGATCGCTTCACAGGAAAGTCGGCCATCGCCATTGATAGCATAATTGCCCAAAAGGGAGGAGACCTTATCTGTATATATGTTGCCGTTGGGCAGAAGACATCCAAGGTGGCACAGGTGGTGGCTACATTGGAGAAATATGGTGCTATGGAGCATACCATTGTTGTTGTTGCCGGTGCTTCAGACCCGGCCCCTTTGCAATATATTGCACCTTATTCTGGTTGTGCCATGGGCGAGGAATTTATGGAGCAGGGCAAGGATGTCTTAATTGTCTATGATGACCTGTATAAACATGCCTGGGCTTATCGTCAACTCTCCCTGTTGTTACGCCGTCCCCCGGGCAGAGAAGCTTATCCCGGGGATGTGTTCTATCTCCACAGTCGTTTACTGGAGAGAGCTGCCAAGCTATCTCCTGAACGAGGAGGTGGTTCGCTCACTGCTTTGCCTATCATTGAGACTCAGGCGGGAGATATGTCAGCCTATATTCCCACGAATGTAATTTCCATCACTGATGGACAGATTTATCTTGAGCCTGATTTATTTAATGCTGGCATCCGACCAGCAATCAATGTCGGTTTATCGGTATCTCGTGTAGGAGGTTCAGCGCAGCGCAAGGCTACCAGACAAGTAGCGGGGACCCTGAGGCTGGAGTTAGCCCAGTTCCGTGAACTCCAGGCCTTTGCCCAGTTTGGTGCCGCTGACCTGGATAAGGCTACCAGGGGACAACTGGAGCGGGGTAGACGTATCACTGAGGTATTGAAGCAGCCGCAGTATTCTCCCATGTCATTGGGGCGGGAAGTTATGATTCTTTATGCCGTGACCAATGGCTACCTCGATGAGGTGCCCGTGGACAAGATTGTTGCCTGTGAGCAGAATTTTCATGAGTTTATGAAAAGCAGTCATCCTGATATTGAACAAAGGCTCAACACTGAACATGAGATGAAACCTGAGGTCGAGGAAGCTCTGAAGGGGGCACTCACAGAATTTAAACAGACCGCTAATTATTAGATATGGCTAGTATTCAAGTTCTTCGTCGGCGGATACGCAGTATCCAGGGGACTCAGAAGATATGTCGCGCAATGGAGATGATTGCTACCTCCAAGATGCGTCGTACCCAGGATAAAGCGATAGAGGGAAGGCCTTATTCTGAGAAAATTGGCCAGGTGATTGCTGACCTTGCTGCACATCCTCAGGCTGGTGAAGATCTGACTCCTTTATTGCAGAAGAGGGAAGTGGGTAAAATCGGCATAGTTTATTTCACCACTGATCGAGGGCTGTGTGGAGGTTTAAACGCTAATCTAAATCGAATGATGGCCAGGTTCATCCTGGAGCAGAGCGTGCCAATCAGTGTGGTAACTGTGGGGCACAAGGGGCGAGCATTCATGCTGCGGAGTGGGCAGAATATTCGTGCTGAGTTCTCTGGCATTAGTGATCGGCCGACCTTATTAGAAACCTTACCCATATCACGTGTGGTTATAGATGACTATGTGAATGGCGAAGTGGATGTGGTGTATATGGTTTATCCTCGTTTTGTCACTACCATGGAGCAATGCCCTGCGATGGATATCTTACTTCCTGTTGAGGTGGCACAGGCGTCATCATCTTCCTCGGTGGAGTATATCTATGAGCCCGGGCCTGCTGCTGTCTTGAATGAGTTGCTGCCGAGGTATGTCGAGATGAAAATATATCATGCCATGCTGGAGCTTATTGCCAGTGAGCAATCAGCGAGAATGGTAGCCATGCGCAATGCCAGTGATAATGCCCAGGATGTAACTGAGGACTTAACCCTGACGTTGAATAAAGTGCGGCAGGAGATTATTACCAAGGAGATATGTGATATCAGCGGTGGGGCTGAAGCCTTAGCTGGTACTTAGAAGGAGGCTATTAATTAGATGGCAAAAGGTAAAGTAGTACAGATTATCGGGACCGTGGTTGATGTGGAATTTCCTCCCGGTGAGTTGCCAGCAATCAACAATGGCATAGAGATACCGGTGGATGGCAGTAAAATCATTGTTGAGGTTCAGGATCATATTGGTAATAATTGGGTGCGAGGAGTTGCTTTAACTACCACAGATGGCTTGGCCAGAGGAGCTGAGGCGATAGATATGGGCGGCCCGATCAGTGTACCTGTGGGGCGGTCAGTCCTGGGACGGTTATTTAATGTCTTTGGCGAGCCTATAGATAACTTAGGTGAGGTGAAGACAGAACAGAAGTATCCTATCCATCGTCCTCCACCATCATTTGCAGAGCAGGAAACATCACCGCAAATACTGGAGACTGGAATTAAGGTTATGGACCTGGTTACTCCCTTTGCCCGTGGAGGTAAGATTGGTGCCTATGGGGGAGCTGGCGTTGGAAAGACGGTTATCATCATGGAGCTCATTCGTAATATAGCTGCTGAGCATGGAGGGTTTTCTGTCTTTGCTGGCGTGGGAGAGAGATCGCGTGAGGGAAATGACCTGTGGCTGGAGATGAAAGAATCGGGAGTTCTGGACAGAACGGTGATGGTCTTTGGCCAAATGAATGAAAGTCCTGGTGTTCGCGCCCGGGTGGGGTTGACAGGAGTAACCATGGCGGAGTACTTCCGTGACGAGGAGGGGCAGGATGTCCTGTTGTTTATTGACAACATTTATCGCTATGTTCTCGCCAACATGGAGTTATCCGCTCTTCTGGGGCGCATGCCATCGGCGGTAGGATATCAGCCAACCCTGGGGACGGATGTAGGAGAGTTGGAAGAGAGAATTACCACCACGAAAAAGGGGTCAATCACATCCTTCCAGGCGATTTATGTTCCTGCTGATGATTATACTGACCCTGGCATAGTTGCCACATATGGCCATCTTGATGCTGTTGTTGCGCTGGAGCGCTCTATTGCTGAACTGGGCATTTATCCTGCAGTTGACCCACTGACATCTACATCTCGAATGCTTGATCCCGCCATTGTGGGCGAGGAACATTATGCGGTGGCTCGAGGAATACAGCGAACGCTGCAGCGCTATAAAGAATTACAGGATATCATTGCCATTTTGGGAATGGAAGAGTTGTCTGAGGAGGACAAGCTTACTGTGAACCGTGCTCGCCGTATACAGAGATTTTGTTCCCAGCCATTTCACGTAGCGGAACACTTCACTGGTAGCCCGGGGAAGTATGTATCCATTAAAGAGACAGTGCGTGGCTTTAAGGAGATATTAGAAGGTAAACATGATGATCTCCCCGAAGCCGCTTTTTATCTGGTGGGCAACATTGATGAAGCAGTGGAGAAGGCCAAGACGCTGAAGGGGAAATAGTGGCTACTATAAAGCTGGAAATAGTTACTGCGGAGAAGGTTGTTTACTCTGACGATGTCAGTGAGGTAGTTGCCTGGGGAATCGAGGGGCAGATGGGTATTCTTCCTCATCATGCTCCATTGGCAACGATACTTCGACCGGGAGATTTGCTCATCAAGAAGGGAAATGAGGAAGAGTATTTTTTCGCCAGCGGAGGCTTTCTCGAGGTGACTGCTGATAAAATAATTATACTGGCTGATACTTGTGAACGTGCTGAGGAGATAGATGTCGCTCGTGCGGAAGAAGCCAAGCGTCGTGCGGAAGTTACCATCAAGGAGCAACCATCCAATGTTGATATGGCAGCTACTGAAGCTGCTCTGCGACGATCTTTAGTCAGGTTAAAAGTAGCAGAGAAAAGGCACCGCAGACATCCTGGAACTGGGCGCAGTTCCACATAAGTTCACGCGGGTTGTAGCGTTTCCGCGTTTAGATTATCTCTAACTTTACCTGGGTTTCTGCTCTGGCAGCTTTGACACGAAGTATAGTGCGCATTGCCTCAGCTACACGTCCCTGTTTACCAATGACTCGACCCTTGTCGTCAGGGGCTACCTCAAGCTTAAGTATCAGTCCCCTTTCGTCGGTCTCCTCAGTGATGCTGACCTTGTCTGGCTCGGCCACAATGGATTTAACGATGTATTCTATGAGTTCCTTCATTTCTTCTCCTTGCTGGTTGGATTTAGCTTAAGGCCTTCTTCTTCTGCTCAAATTTCTCCAGGATGCCCTGTTGACCCAGCAGGCTGCGAACAGTGTCTGTGGCTTGAGCTCCTTGGGTAAGCCAGTTCAGAGCCTTTTCCTCATTGATGTCAACATGGGCGGGATTGGCCAGGGGATCATAGTGACCAATAACCTCAATAAACCTGCCATCCCGCGGTGAGCGACTGTCAGCTACAACTATCCGGTAAGCGGGTTTGTGAATAGCTCCTACTCTGCGTAATCTAATCTTAACCAAGGTGGCATATTATCGCTTAACTGTAGGTACTTGTCAACGGCTTGATTGTTTGGGTATGCTACGAGGATAGTTTATAATTCGGCGGAATGCAGGTACACCAATTACACCGCTGGGACATGTCATACACTGAGGCGAAACAAGTCCAGTCGAGTTTGGCCCGGAAGGTGATAATGGAGGGAGAGGATATTGCCCCTCATCTCATTGCGGGTGTGGATATCTCTACCCATGGGCCCCAGGGCATGGCGCAGGCAGCAGTAGTAGTACTCGACTATCCGTCTCTTAAATTAGTCGAGGTGGCAACCAGTCAGGCCATACCTGCTATACCTTATATCCCGGGTCTGTTATCCTTTCGTGAATGTCCGTTGATTTTGGCAGCGTGTGAGAAGATAGTGAATATTCCTGATATCATGCTGGTTGATGGCCAGGGAGTGGCTCATCCCAGGAGGTTTGGCCTGGCGTCTCACCTGGGGCTTTTTTTGGATATTCCCACCGTGGGATGCGCCAAGTCCATCCTTTGTGGCCATCATGGAGTTCTGGCTGAGGAGACTGGGGCACATGCCGATTTAATTGATAATGGCGAGCTTATTGGAGCAGCTTTGAAAACCAGGGCGAAGGTGAAGCCGATATATGTATCTGTGGGGCACAAGATCGGCCTGGCCTCCGCTTTATATTGGGTAATGAAAGCCTGTCGTGGCTATCGTCTTCCTGAACCAACTCGCCTGGCTCACCTTGCCGCCGGCGGCAATTTACCTGTCCAGCATCGGTATCAGCCGGATATATTTCATTAACTGGAGGAGAGCATTATGCAACAGCAACGAGACATGTTAGGGGCCCTGCGCCGCAGGATTTCCGATATCATGGTGCATCTTTGACATCCCTGCCAAGGAAAAGGAAATTATCAGGATAGAGCAGGAGTCAGCCAGTCCTGACTTCTGGCACTCGCCGGCAAAGGCTCAGGCCATCATGCGCCACCTGGGGACCATGAAGAATCAGGTTCACACCTGGCGTAGCCTGGAGAGGAAAGTTGTTGATCTCTATGATGTCGCTGCATTGGCGGTGGAGGAGGGTGACTCTTCCCTTGAGCCAGAAGTAGGCCAGGAATTGAGCGAGTTAACTGCGCAGTTTGATAGCCTTGAGAGTCAGCTGATGTTCAGCAGTGACTATGATAGGCGCAATGCCATTATTTCTCTGCATTCTGGAGCTGGAGGGGTAGAATCGCAGGATTGGGCCAGCATGCTGCTCAGGATGTATCTCAGGTGGGCCGAGCGACACCATTACCAGGCCGAGATTCTGGACAGCTCTCCCGGTGAAGAAGCTGGCATCAAAAGTGCTGTCGTCCAGGTCAAGGGAGAATATGCCTATGGCTATCTCAGGTGTGAACGTGGGGTGCATAGACTGGTGCGGCTTTCTCCCTTTGATGCTGACCATGCACGGCACACATCTTTTGCCCTGGCAGAGGTTATTCCCGAAGCGGAGGGATCGCTGGATATTGACATAAACCCGGCAGACTTGAAGGTGGAAACCTTTCGGTCGAGTGGGCCTGGTGGGCAACATATGCAAAAGACGAGCAGCGCTGTGAGAATAACTCACCTGCCCACGGGGATAGTGGCGACATGTCAGGAAGGTCGGTCTCAGTATCAGAATAAGGAAGTTGCCCAGAGAATTCTTTACGCTCGGCTCCTGGACAGGGAAATAAAGATTAAGGAGAAGGAAAGAGATAAGCTCAGGGGCGAGCATGTTGATGCTGCCTGGGGCAACCAGATCAGGAGTTATGTCCTGCACCCATACCAGATGGTGAAGGATCATCGCACGGGATATGAGACTGGCAATGCGGAGGCGGTACTGGATGGGGACCTGGATAAACTTATCGATGCCTATCTGCGTTTTGAGGTTGGAGAGAAATGATTAGGCGCATCATCGCATTTTGCTTGAGCCTGCTATTTCTGTTTCTTCTTGTTCCTGCCCTGGCTCTGGCCGATAGCGGCATCTCCGTAGTAAATAGCAGCGTGGAGCTAAATTTTCCCCATCGAATTACATTCCATCTTGTATCTGAAAGTGATGCCAATATTACTGGTGCACGCCTTCACTATCAAGTGGACAAGATGAACTATGCTAATGTGACCAGTGAGGGCTGGGCAAATTTTATTCCCGCTGAAAGGGTAGATACCACGTGGGAGTGGAACATGGCGTATTCCAGTCTGCCTCCAGGGGCAGCAGTAACATACTGGTGGACAATCGCGGACGCTGATGGAGATTACCTGAAGACCTCGCCTGCGACGGTGTGTTTTAACGATACTCGCTATGAGTGGCAGAGCCTGACCGAGGACAATCTCAGTCTCTTCTGGTATGAAGGAAGCGAGTCGTTTGGCCGGGAGTTGATGGCGGCCTGTCACCAGGGGCTGGCGCGGATACACCAGAACACTGGTGCCTATCCCCAGGGCAATATCAAGGTATATATCTATGACTCCGCTGCCGCTTTGCAGGGAGCCATGCTCTACCCCCAGGAGTGGTTGGGGGGTGTAGCCTTCACCCAGTTTGGTATTGTAGCCCTTGGAGCTTCCCCGGAAAACCTGGAGTGGGGCAAGAAAACCATAGCTCATGAATTAACACATGTGGTGGTATATCAACTTACCTTTAGCCCCTACTGTGATCTGCCCACCTGGCTGAATGAAGGACTGGCCATGTACAGTGAAGGCGGGCTTGATCCTTTCTTGCAGTTGCGATTGAATCAAGCTATCTCTAGCGATGAACTTATCTCGGTACGCACGCTATCCAGTCCCTTCCCTGCTGATATCGATATGGTCTATCTTTCCTATGCTGAGAGCTACAGCGTTGTACAGTATCTCATCAGCAACTATGGTCAGTACGACATGCTCCAGTTCCTCGGCATGTTGAAACAGGGCAGCACCTGTGACCAGGCCTTGAGCCAGGTATATGGATTCGATGTCGATGGACTGGACAGTCAGTGGCAGGAGTCGCTGTCAGCCTCTCCAGTGAAGGCGGAAGATTTGTATCCTTATTCGGCCCTGATTGCTACCGCAGCGGCACTGGCTACTGCGCTGGCCCTGGCTGGAGCTTTGGCGCTGGAAGATTGGTCCTGGCGAAGGATGTCCCGGAAACGCGAGAAAAAATGAGAGACAGAAACAGCTTCACGGTACATGATCTCCCCCTTGATGAGCGCCCCCGGGAGAGATTACTCAAGCTGGGCGGCGAAGCCCTGTCGGCCCAGGAAATACTGGCTCTGATCCTGGGGAGAGGAGTCAGTGGCGAGTCGGTCATGGTCACGGCGCAAAGACTGTTGAGCCATTTTGGTAACCTGCGAAAGATTGCCGCTGCCCCCATCCAGGAATTGGTTGGAATAAAAGGCATTGGGCTGGCAAAGGCCGCGCAGCTCAAGGCTGCCGGAGAGATGGGAAAGCGATTGGAAGGGGAGAGCCAGGGGATTAATCCGGTAATCAAATCTCCCGAGGCGGCCTTCAATTACGTGAGAGGGAGACTGAAGGGCAAGAAAAGGGAGCATTTTCTTGTTCTCTGTCTGGACACCAGGAAAAGGCTGGTTGCCTGTAACACGATATCGGTTGGCAGCCTTGATACCAGCCTGGCCCATCCCCGGGAGGTGTTCCGGGATGCCATTTCTGCGAGCTCCGCTTCGGTGATTTTTGTGCACAACCATCCATCGGGAAGCACCGAGCCATCGCAGGAGGATATTGAGTTAACTCGCCGACTGGTCAAGGCGGGTGAGGTTATCGGCATCGAAGTCGTGGATCATGTCATTGTCTGCGATAGCAACTACCTGAGTCTCAAATCCAGGCAATTGTTATAGGGGGGAAAATGTATTATATCGAGGAGCATCCCAACAGGCGAATGAAGATAGTAGTCGGGGTTTTGATTGCTGTCTGTGTTTTTCTATCTGTCCTGCTTGCTGGTTCCTATAACAAGCTGGCATCAGCGGGGGCCACGTTTGTCTCTATGCAGGGAGAGCAGGAAGCAATACAGGTGGAGCTGGTGTCAACCCAGGAGGAACTGCTCTCGGTGCAGGCCGAATTATCCTGTCTGCAGGATAGCTATGACAGCCTGGCCAGCGGTTATGTATATCGGAATCCTGCCTATGAAGAGATGAAATCCTTTATTGCCACGGATCATA
>JAUXIH010000097.1 GCA_030621105.1 Dehalococcoidia bacterium
CGGGACATGCCGAATTCAGGGGTAACCCTGATGGTATACTGGTGGAACACGTGTGTTGCTCCGGGCTGGATGCCGGGAGTGATCAGGCCCGGGATTTTATTAAGCTCATGTGCCAGGTATGCCGCATTCTCTTTTCTCCTGTGAGTGAATCCTTCCAGCTTTCCGAGTTGACACAGGCCAATGGCAGCGGCGATATCAGTCATGCGGTAGTTGTAGCCCAGCATGTCGTGGTAGTAGCGCTGCTTCTGTCCGTGGTTCCGTATCATCCTGGCTCTCCGGGTAATATCCTCATCATTCGTGGTTATCATTCCGCCTTCTCCCGTGGTCATGTTCTTGGTGGGATAGAATGAGAAGCATCCTGTGCCGAATGAGCCCACTTTTCTGCCGTTGTACTCCGCACCGTGTGCCTGGCAGGCATCCTCTATGACGATGAGATTGTGTTTACGGGCTATCTCCATTATTCCCTTCATGTCGCAGGGCTGGCCATAGAGGTGGACCGGGATGATGGCCCTGGTTTGCGGCGTGATTTTCTCCTCGATGCTGGCAGGAGTGATATTGAAGCTGTCCAGCGAGATGTCGGCGAACACCGGGGTTGCTCCGGCGAACAGTATGGAGCTGGCAGTAGAAATAAATGTGAACGGCGAGGTAATAACCTCGTCTCCCCGGCCAATGCCGTGTGCCAGCAGGGCTACGTGCAGGGCAGCGGTTCCTGAGTTGACAGCGATGGCATATTTGGTGCCAGTGAAGGCGGCGAACTGTTCTTCGAATTCCCGTACTCTGCTGCCCTGGGCGATGATTCCTGATTGCAACACTGAGGTTACAGCAGCGATTTCCTCTTCTCCAATGACTGGTTTTGCGATGGGAATCACATGCTTCATTTGACGGTTACCGACTTTGCCAAGTTGCGTGGCCTGTCGGGGTTCTTGCCCCGCTTTACCGCAAGGTAATATGCCAGGAGGTGTAGCGGCACGATGGAGACTAACGGGTAAAACAAGTTGTCCACTTTGGGGATCTGTATCCAGTGGTCATAGAGTTCATTGTTCTCGTCTGATACTCCGATGATGAACGCCCCTCTTGATTTGGCTTCCATGGCGTTGCTCATGGTCTCGTCGAAGGTGTAATCGTGGGGGCAGATGACCACCACGGGTGTCCCCTGTTCTATCAGTGCCAGCGTTCCGTGCTTTAATTCACCGGCGGGCAGTCCTTCAGCATGTATATATGATATCTCCTTGAGCTTCAGTGCTGCCTCGGAGGCGACGGGAAAGTTGATTCCCCGGGCGATATAGTAGAAGTCCAGGGAGTCCTTGAATCTCTCGGCGAGCCCTTCCAGGCTGGAGTTGTTGTGACTGAGTATCGTTTCCAGTTCCTGTGAGACATCTTTTAGCCTGTTGGCCGCCTCATCGAACTGGTTGACCATGGTGTAGGCCAGCATGTAGAACACGGAGATCTGGCTTACCAGGGACTTGGTGGCGGCTACGGCTATCTCCGGGCCGCAGTTGAGGTAGATTACCTCGTCGCTCATGCGCGATAGTATTGAGCCCACGCGGTTGATGATGGAGATTACCTGAGCATTATTGGCCCTGGCCCTCTTGACTCCCTCGGTGACATCGGCTGTTTCTCCGCTCTGGGATACGGTCAGTACCATGGTGTTGCTGTCTATAGAGTCGGAGAAGTACTGGAATTCTGAGGACATGACAACTTCGCAGAACTTTTTGGCTACCTCGGAGAACAGGTAACGTCCGACCAGTGCCGCATATCGGGAACTGCCACAGGCGGTGATAACAACCTGCCGTGCCCGCAGTATGTCCATGGCGAGCTGGGTGAACAGCTTCTTATCCTGTATGGTGGCTGCCCGTACGGCCTGGGGCTCCTCCATTATTTCCTTGAGCATGAAGTGCTGGTAATTTCCCCGGTCGTATTCTTGTTGCTCTATGCCGGGAGAAATCATTTCCCGGTCTATTTTCTTTCCCCGGGAGTCCAGCATGGTAATGCCTTTGGCACTGAGTATGACCAGCTCATCATCCTCGGGGAAGAGCACCCGGTCACACTGGGGCATGGAGAGTATATCGCTGGTGGCAAAGGTTCCATTGGCGTCGTGACCAATCACCAGCGGGTTGTCTCTCTTTATGGCCATGATTTTGCCCTCTTCCTGTGTCGAGAGGACAATGAAGGCAAAGGATCCCTTCAGCTCCTGGCTGGTGAGGATGACTGCTTTTTCCAGTGAGCCACCTTCCTTTACATGCTGCTCGATGAGGTGAGGGATGACCTCGGTATCTGTTTCCGAGATAAATATATGGCCTCTATCCTGGAGTTTCTTTCTCAGTTCCTGGTGGTTCTCTATGATTCCGTTGTGGACCACGGCTATGTTGCTGCCGCAGTCCGCGTGCGGGTGAGCATTTTTCTGGCTGACGCCTCCATGGGTGGCCCACCGGGTGTGCCCAATGGCGATGTTGCCGGGGAGCTGGTCCAGCCCCTGTTTCTGGTTTACCTCGTCAATCCGGCCGACATCTTTCCTCAGCCAGAGATGGCCTTCGTGTATGCTGGCCATGCCTGCGGAGTCGTAGCCACGGTACTCCAGGTTTCTTAATCCCCGGAGGGCGAGGGGGGCTGCCTGTTTGTTGCTTGCCAGTCCAATTATTCCGCACATGTGTCGTTAACAGGTTTACTTTCTATTTTATGACTATAGCGCGCTATTGTATCACTGTCACTGCTGTTGAAGCGAGAACCTTATCTTTTCTCACTTATGGCTGTGCTGTCCACCACCTCGTAGCCTGGAGTGACTGCCCTAGCCATCCTGTTTTCCGGCAGGTCATTGTCCAGGCAGACATGAGGGCCAACGAAGCTGTTTGCTCCTATCCTTACGCCGGGCATGATGCTGACATTTATCCCTGTGCGCACATTATTTCCGATGAGAGAGCCCAGCTTGTTTGTGTTCGTGTCTACTATTTCTTTTCCAACCATGACGGTGATGTTCCTGTCATCAAGGCGCAGGTTGCCGGTGACCGTACCGGCACCGAAGGAGCAGTGATACCCCACGACAGAATCGCCACAGTAGTTCTGGTGAAACCAGCAGCCGTCGCCAATGTAGCTGTGTTTTATTTCCGTGGCATGGCCCACAACGCAGTCATCGCCGATGTGGCTGCCACCGCGAACCAGGGTATCATTGCCAATGATGGAGTTGTGCCCGATGTAGCAGGGGCCACGAACCACGGCGTTTTCCATTATCCTGGCGCCACCGGCGATAATGACATTGTCCTCAATGGTGGCGGAAGGTGCGATACTGGCGGAAGTGGCGATATCACTGGAGACCTTTCCCAAAAAATAGTCCATGACGGATAGTATGTCCCAGGGATATTTTATTGCCTGCCATGAGCCGGTGTATTTGACTGCCCTGATGCTGTCGCCATGCTCTATCATGCGGGTCAGTGCCTGTTCGTAGATGTCATCGGATGTGTTTTTTATTGCTGCTATGTGTTCCAGTAGCTTTTGCGGTTGGGTATGCAGATGCACCACCACGTTTACCAGGCGTGAGGGCTCCTTTCCTTTCCCTGGTTTCTCCACGATGGATGTTATCTCGTTGTTTTTGTTCAGCACCAGGTAGCCGCCGGGGAAGTAAGTTTGTGTCTCGTAAGCCAGCATGCAGGAGGTGGCGGAGCCTCCCTGGCATTCCGTGATAATCCTGGTATAAGCCTCACTATCCACCACGTCATCGGGGTTTACCACCAGTATGGGTTCACCTGTAATCAGGTCACTGGCTGCCTTGAGGGCGCCAGCCATGCCTGTGGGCTTTTCCTGTACCGCGAAGCTGAATCTGGCATCAGTGATGTTTTCTGCCACTTCCTTTATCCGGGCAATGTTATGAGAGTTGCCCACGAGGATGAAGTTATCCAGCCCGGCTCTTTTTACCTGCTCTATCTGGTGCTCCAGCAAGGTCTTTCCGAGAAATTGCAGCAGGAATTTATCCCAGGTTACCGGGAACATTCTTTTTCCGACGCCACCACAGAGAAATATCGCCTTCATTTCCTGGCTCCACTATATTTTACCAGAGCTTCGCTTACCCATGCCTGCCCTTGGCCTGATATCTCTTTCATTCGGGACTCTGAGCTTGCCTCGGCGATGATCCTGATGACTGGCTCAGTGCCGCTGGGACGTATCAGCAGCCAGCCTTCGGGGAAGTCCAGGCGGATGCCATCGGAGTGATTGGCCTTTGCCCCAATTTGGCTGCTCTTTTCCCGGCAGTATTGCATCACCTGCTGGTGGATTTCCGCAGGGCAGGGAATTTTTCTCTTGTCGCTGTGGAACTGGGGTAAATGGCTTGAGAATCCCCTGATCTCAGTGACATCAGCTATATTGCTGAGCAGCAGCAGCGCTGACAGGAAGCTCTCGG
>JAUXIH010000130.1 GCA_030621105.1 Dehalococcoidia bacterium
GTGGGCCAGCAATATATCAAGCAACGGGTGCTGTTTGGCAAGCCCATCGCCAAGTTTGAAGGGGTACAGTGGCCGATGGTGGAGCTTTACGAGGAGATTGAAGCCGTCAGGCTTATGTACCAGAAGGCAGCCTGGATGCAGGATATCAGGTATAAGGAAGAAGGCATGCCCGACAAGGTGCGCGAGGCCACCACGTTCTCGCCGAAGGAAGTATCCAAGAACATAGCCATGCCCAAGTGGAAGGGTCCGCATCTCGCCGTCAAGGTTGCTGATGAGGTAATGCACTGGCTGGGAGCGGCAGGTTACTGTGATGAATATCCCGTTGAGATGGCCTGGCGTGGCGCTATGGGAGGTTGCATCGGTGCGGAGGGAGCCAGGGATGTCTTGAAGACCATTATCGGCAGAGAGATTTTGGGTCGGGAGTTTATTCCCTACCGCTAGAGGTTAATATAGTAGAGAGAGAAGCTTCGTGAAGCACGTTGTCTGTGTTAAGCAGGTTCCGGATACCACCGAGGTGAAGGTGGATGAGAAAACCGGGACTATATGCCGGGAAGGCGTTGCCAGCGTGCTTAACCCCTTTGATGAGTTTGCCCTCAACGAAGCTTTGCGCGTGAGGGGGGAAGGGGATGAAGTTATCGTGGTCACCATGGGGCCTCCTCAAGCTGAGGAGGCCCTGAAGAAATGTCTTGCCATCGGTGCCGACCAGGCAATATTGTTGTGTGACCGGGCCTTCGCTGGGGCTGATACCATGGCTACATCCTTTGCCCTGGTCAAGGCGGTACAGAAGATTGGCCAGGTGGATATGATTTTCTGTGGCCAGGAGACACTGGATGGAGGCACTGCCCAGGTAGGACCTGAGATAGCCCGGCAAATGGGGTTTTCTCAGGTCACCTATGTCGAGGCCGTGGAGCAAATTAAAGGTAAATTTGCCACCTGTCGCAAGGAAACTGATGATGGCTATGAAAGGATCCGGGCACGCTTGCCTCTGGTCGTAGCCTGTCTACCCTCGCCTGATTTCAACCCCACGATTCCCAGCGTCATGGATATCATTGCCGCGAAGCGAAAGGTCATGACTGCGTGGACTGCCGAGGATATTGGGGGAGGGGCAGAACAGTTTGGGCTCGCTGGCTCGCCCACGCAGGTGGTTAAGAGCTACCCTCCACCGAAAAAGGGCCAGGGCGTGGTGATTCAGGAGTCGCCTGAAGATAGCGTGCAGCGCATTCTGGAAATCATCTCTAACAAAGGGTTTACCGCATGATTGTCATCCACGAAGAAAAGTGCACGGGATGCGGCATCTGTGTCAAGGTGTGCCCCACCGGTGCCCTGAGCATGGTAAGTAATATCGCCAGGCTGGAGGAGGATAAGTGCACTCTGTGTGGCTCCTGTGTTTCCTCCTGTCCCTTCGGAGCCATCACCATGGAAAGGAAGGCTCAGACAGTTGATGTCTCTGCCTACCGTGACATCTGGGTGTTTGCGGAACAGGACAACGGGGTACTCAAGTCCGTGGTGTTGGAGCTCCTGGGTAAGGGGAGAGACCTGGCGGAGGAGTTAGGGCAGAGGCTATGTGCCGTGCTGGTGGGCAGCAAGGTAGATCACCTTATCCCTGAGCTGGCGGCACATGGAGCCGATGTGGTGTATCTGGTGGAGGATGATATCTTCGGAAGCTATTCCACGCAGGCCTATACTGCAGCGCTGGCGACACTGATTTCTCGGCACCAGCCCAATATATTGCTCTATGGAGCCACACACAAGGGGAGAGACCTGGCCCCTTCAGTGGCGGCCAACCTGGGATTGGGCCTGACTGCTGATTGTACCGGGCTTTCCATTGAGCCTCAGGACAAGCTGTTATTGCAGACTCGTCCCGCCTTTGGGGGGAACCTCATGGCGGATATTATCTGTCCCAATACCAGGCCCCAGATGGCAACTGTCAGGTCTCATGTCATGAAAAGCCTGGAGGCACAGCCGGGCAGGACATGTGATGTGGTCCGGGAAGATATCGAGGTGAGCCCCCGAAGTATTACCACCAAGATACTGGAGGTGATTTCCAGTACTACAGGGGGGGAGAAGAAGGTGGAGGAAGCCAACATCGTGGTTTCTGGAGGCAGGGGGCTGGGTTCGGAGAAGGGTTTTCAGTTGGTTAAAAACCTGGCTGAGGCTCTTGGAGGTGCGGTAGGTTGCAGCCGTGGAGCAGTGGAGGCGGGATGGATGTCCAAGACCCGACAGGTAGGGCAAAGTGGCAAAACTGTTTCCCCGGAATTATACATTGCCATCGGGATATCAGGATGCATACAGCATGTTGTCGGCATGCGTTCCTCTCGTGTGATAATTGCCATAAACAATGATTCTGCTGCTCCCATACTGGAAGTCGCCGACCTGGGGGTCGTGGGAGACCTGTTTGAGATCGTGCCGGCACTTACCGAGGCCATCAAGGCGCGGTGAGGAAAAGACCTGCAGGAAATACCCAACAAAGCCATAAAATAACCATGCTAAGTTAGTACACGAATCAGGAGGGGATTATGATAACGCCAACACAGCAGAAAATTCATGACAAAACAATCACGGCAAGGCAATGGGCCGGTATGGTAAAAAGCAATGACTGGATAACTGTTGGTGGAATTGGCAGTGATCCAACGGCATGCATTCATGCACTGGGGGATAGGCTGGGAAATGGGCCCAATCAGGTAAATAATATCGAGATATGGTCATTTTGCGCCAATACTCGTACAGCAGCCATCTGTGCCAAGACAGACCCTGAAGCCAAATATCAGCTTTTTCATGAATACTTCATGATGCCGCCATCCCGACACTGGGATGACCAATGTCATTCTGTTGATTGGGCTCACTGGGGTTGGGCCATGGGGGTGAATTACCAGTATGCCCGCTGGTCTCGCAAGGATAAAAGAAATAATGCTATGGACTGGGCTATACTTTCAGTTCCTCCTCCTGAAGGCAACTTCGTTAATTTCAGCTATGGGGTGAATACTGCGGTGTACGCCGCTAAATCCAGCAAGAAAGTCGTGGCAGAGATTTGTGATGATTACGCCTGGTGCGAGCCTGGCAGAAACATGACATGGCCTATAGACAAGATAGACTATTTCGTTAAAGTCGATACTTCTAACCCGCTGTATCAGTGGCCTCAATTCGACGAGCGCAAAGTAGAGCCCACGGAAGCTGAGCAAAAGATAGCAGAGAACATCGTTTCCATAATGGGAGATGGCGATTGTCTGCAGGTTGGCATAGGCAGGCTTCCGACAGCGGTCGTTCGGCAGATAAGAAAATCAGGGTTAAAACACCTGGGAG
>JAUXIH010000051.1 GCA_030621105.1 Dehalococcoidia bacterium
GTGCAAACATCGCTAAGGTACATTTGGATAGGGTCGTCGGTTTTTTCGCCGAGCTTGGATGTAGTTGTTGGAGATGTTGGGGTGATAAGAGCATCGTATTGCTGGAAAGCTTCATCAAATTCTTGCTTTATCAACGTTCGGACCTTCTGCGCCTTGAGATAATAGGCGTCATAGTAGCCAGCTGACAGGGCATATGTTCCTAGCATTATACGTCGCTTGACTTCGGGGCCAAAACCGAATTGGCGAGTTTTCCGTGTCATGTCTATTACATTGTCTGCATTTCGTTCAGAGAAGCCATATTTCACTCCGTCATAGCGACTTAGGTTGGCCGAAGCTTCGGCGGGGGCGAGTATGTAGTAGGCGGCAAGAGCATGTTTGGTGTGAGGCAAGGAAACCCCCCAATGTATCTCTGCGCCCAGTTGGTCCAATGTGTTTATGGCTGTCTCTAAAACTGTTTTTACTTCCTGGTTCATTCCTTCTACGAAGTATTCCCGTGGTATTCCTAGTCTTAGTCCTTTTAATTTAGAAGCCAGGTGGGATGTATAATCCGGCACGGGATATGGTACTGAGGTAGAATCTTTTGTGTCATGTCCTGCAATGGTGTTTAATATTATTGCGGAGTCAGTGACATCCTTTGTTATTGGACCAATCTGGTCCAGTGAACTGGCGAAGGCTATTAGTCCATAGCGGCTTACCCTGCCGTATGTTGGTTTTAGTCCGGTGACACCACAAAATCCTGCTGGTTGCCGTATGCTGCCTCCGGTATCAGAGCCAAGAGCATATGTCGCCTCATCGGCAGCTATAGCGGCGGCTGAACCTCCACTGCTGCCTCCAGGAACACAACTCAAATCCCAGGGGTTATGAGTAGGAAAGAAAGCAGAATTTTCGGTGGAGGACCCCATGGCAAATTCATCCATGTTTGTCTTTCCCAGCACCACTGCTTTCTGTGCTTTTAGCTTTTCTACAACTGTGGCGTCATATGGAGGGACAAAGTTTTGCAGTATTTTTGATGCACAGGTAGTCCGTATGCCTTTGGTACAGATAACATCTTTGATTAAGACAGGTATGCCCGTTAGAGGGTTGATATTTCCGGTTCTGATGAGGTTATCTGCTTCCTCTGCTTTTCTGAGAGCTGCATCCTTTGTGATTGTGATGCAGGCTCTGGTTTTTTGCTCTACATTGGCAACACGTTGTAGTACAGACTTTGTTAATTCAACTGAAGATATGTCTCTACGCTTCAATAGTTCGTGTGCCTCGTGAATTGTCAACTGATAAAGTTTGTTGTCTACTCTATTCATAATCTTTTCTTGGTCAAACCTTGAGGGGCAGAAAATAGATATCAATGCCTATTGACACACTGGGTGTATTACTTATCAGGAAAGTATACCTACTCTAATATTGCTTGCACCTCAAAGCAGTCTTCTTTTTGTCTAGGCGCGTTAAGCAGCACATCCGTTTTACTGAGAGATTCAGAGGCCTTATCTTCTCGAAAAACATTTGATAGTAAGGCCGATTGTGTTGTAGGTAGCACATCTGAGGTGTCTAGCTGCTGGAGCACTTCAAAGTTTTTCAGAATATTGGAGAGTTGGTGACTAAATTTATCTACTTCTGCCTCATCTAGGCCCAAACGAGCCAACCATGCTATATGTTTTACTTGTTTGTGACTAAGTTTCATTGTGGCAAATTGGTATGGCGATTATAGCACCTGGGTTTGGAATATGACAGTATTGCTTCTGTCTTGGTGTGAGCTTATAATGAAACGGCCTTTTTGTTAGTGAGGTACTGATTGTTGTAATTGAATTTTTAGTAATTTGGATATGACAAGTATGTGTGACAACGCTTAATGCTATAGTTGTAGTGCTGTAATGGGGAAAATGTAAGGCGAGAGGTTTAAGTGCAATGATGAATATCTATGATCCTGGGCATATTCGCAATGTTATTCTTATGTCTCATTATGGGGCAGGTAAGACAACGCTTGCTGAGGCGATGTTGTTTACTTCTGGTGCCATTAAGCGGCTGGGTAAGGTGGATGATGGGACTACTATTTCAGATTATGATCCCGGTGAAATAGAACGGCACATGAGCATTAGCTTATCGTTGCTCCCTTATGAATGGTTGGATGACAAGATAAACCTTGTTGATTCTCCGGGTTATGCTGACTTTGCTGGAGAAGTTTCAGCAGGTTTACGTGTGGTCGAAGGAGCCATAGTTATTGTTGACGCAGCATCTGGGGTGGAAGTGGGTACGGAGCAGGCATGGGCTTATGCTGAGGCGGATATGTTACCCAGATTACTGTTTGTTAATAAGATGGATCGTGATAACGCAGCCTTCTTCGATGTTATCGACCAGATTCAAAGTAAGTTATCAACCAGGTGTTTACCTGTTCAATTACCTGTAGGTTCACAGAAGGATTTTACGGGCATTCTTGATCTGGTTACTATGAAAGCCTATGGTGATGTTTCCTCTCAGGAAATAGAGGTTTCATCTTCACTTTTGGAGCAGGCTAAAGCGTATCGTGAAAAGTTAGTGGAAGCTGTTGTTGAGGCTGATGACGAACTCTTGGTCAAATATCTGGATGGGGAACAGTTAAGTAACGAGCAAATTTTTAGTGCCATGGGGCAAGCGAGTTTAGCAGGCACATTTGTCCCCATATTTGCTGGTTCGGCTCTGCGTGTTATTGGGATTTCTTCGTTGCTTGACGCCATAAATACGTATTTGCCTTCTCCTCAGGGAAAGATGGTCACAGTTACGACCTCGAGTGATGATAAAGAGGAGCTTAGAGCAGATCCTGAGGAGTCTTTGAGCTGTCTCGTTTTCAAGACTACCGCAGATCCATTCGTGGGTAAACTTAATTGTTTTCGTGTTTATTCAGGAATGGTATCAAGTAATTCCCAAGTTTGGAATGCCAGAGAAGGTAGCATGGAACGTCTGGGGCAGCTTTTTACATTACGGGGAAAGGAACAGAAACCTGTGGAACGTTTGATAGCAGGAGATATCGGAGCTGTCGCTCGGTTAAATGTTACCGTCACAGGAGATACACTATGTGAGCAGGAGCACAGGGTAAGGCTCAGTGGCATCGATTTCCCCAATCCGAACTTCGGCATGGCCATTGAACCGGAGACGAAAGTCGATCTGGATAAGATGAGCACTGCTTTGCCACGAATTTATGAAGAGGATCCATCCCTCCGCCTTCACCGTGATCCTGATACCAATGAGCTCATTATTTATGGTATGGGAGATAACCACCTGGAGATGGTTAAAGAACGCTTACATCGCAAGTTTGGTGTTGATGTAAACTTGAAGTTTCCTGCTATTCCATATAAGGAAACTATTACAGTGCCAACCAAGGCAGAATATAAGCATAAGAAACAGTCTGGTGGTCATGGTCAATATGGGCATGTTCTACTGGAGCTAAATCCATTGCCTCGTGGCAGTGGGTTTGAGTTTGGGGTCAAGGTAGTTGGAGGTTCCGTGCCCAAGAATTATATCCCAGCTGTGGAGAAGGGAGTCAGGGAAGCCAAGCAACAGGGGATTGTAGCTCGATATCCCGTAGTTGACATAAATGTAGTACTTTATGATGGCAGCTCACATCCTGTAGATTCTTCGGATATGGCCTTTAAGATTGCGGCATCTCAGGGATTGAAAAAGGGGCTATCCCAGGGAAGGCCTGTGTTACTTGAACCAATAATGAACTTGACCATTACCGTGCCTGATAAATATACCGGGGATATCATTAGTGATCTGAATACTAGGAGGGGGCGGGTTCTTGGGATGAAACCTGCTGGTGCTCATAATATTATTGAGGCCCAGGCGCCATATGCGGAGTTGTTGCAATATGCTATAAATTTGAGATCAATGACTCAGGGCAGGGGGAATTTTGTTATGGAGCAGGATCACTATGAGGAAGTCCCTCCGCATCTCAGTGAGAAAATTGTACAGGCGAGAGCAAGTAAGTAGGCAGGCAAAGGAAGCGGCTTGCCTGGAAAAGTAAGCCGCTTTAGTTTGTTATTTCGTTGCTTCTTATTATTCTGCTAGCAGCGACTTTAGCTTCTCAGTGAATGCCGGAAGAACTTCTTCATATTTACCAACAACGCCATAGTTGGCCAACTTGAAGATATTGGCCTCAGGGTCCTTGTTAATCGCGACAACTGTCTTGGATCCAGTGCATCCTGCCATGTGCTGGCTTGCTCCAGAAATCCCTATGGCGAAATAAATATCGGGGGCAACAATTCTGCCTGTAAGGCCGATATGCTTTGCTTCAGGGACCCAGCCATCATCAGCCGGTGGACGTGAAGCGCCAGTGGCGGCACTGGGGAACAAGTTAGCCAGATCTTGCAGAGTTGTCTTGAAAGGCTCGGCGCCACCAATGCCGCGACCGCCAGCTACTATCACGAAGGCATCCTCCAGTTTAACTCCTGTGACCTCCTCTTTTACGGACTTCACTATCTTCGTTTTTATCACTGACTGGTCTATCTCGGCCTTCAGGGATGTGACCTCTCCTTTTCTAGAGGAATCCTGCTCTATAGGAGACATAGCCTTCGATCTGACGGCAACCAGGTGTGGTATGAGATCGGAACTTAATTCGGCGAAAACATTACCTCCATATATCGGCCGGGTAGCAATAATAGCTTTCTTATCAGGGTCGAGTTTCAAATCAACACAGTCAGTTGTTAAGTTAACTCCTAATTTCGCTGCTAAGCGGGGAGATAATCTGGTACCTAAATACGTTTGCCCCATTATTACTGCCCATGGGGAAATATCAGCAATTAGCTTCTCTACAATCTGCAGATAAACATATATGCCACCGCTCTTTAGTGCTGGATCCTCTGCTGTGTATACTTTATCTGCTCCAAAAGCGATAGCTTCCTGTGGAGTTTGCTGTACCGATTCATTGGCAAGGAGACAGGATACATCCTGCTGCGACTCATCAGCAAGTTTTCTGGCAATGCCCAGCATCTCTTTTGTTATACTCACCAGCTTGCCTTCTGACAATTCCCCGATAACTAATATGCCTTTGCTATTATTCATGATTTACACCTCACAGCTAAAGTATTCTTGCCTCTCTTAATTTTTCTGCTAGGCCTGCTCCAGCTTCGGCAGGAGTATCAGCTTCAACTATTTCACATTTCACCTCGCTGCTGGGTTGGTAGAGCTTGTTGATTTTATTAACCCTTCCCTGGGTGCCTATTTCCGAAGGATCAAGGCCTAAATCTGCTGCCTTCCATATAGTGGGTTGTCTTCTTGCTGCTGCCATAATTCCTTTCAGAGCAGCGTAGCGAAGGGCACCGGCCTCACTGGTGATGGTGAATAGCGCGGGAAGTTCTACGTCAATGATATTGTATCCATCAGGAGTAACTTCTTCTACCCTTGCTTTTCCCTCTACGATGTCCACCTTTCTCACTACGCTAACGGCAGGAATTCCCAGCTGTGTCGCGAGGCTTAAGCCAACCTGTCCTACCCCCCAATCTGATGATTGTCTGCCGCAGAAGATGAGATCGTATTCTCCTATTTTCCGGATCGCTGCGGCCAAGGCATGTGATGTTGCATGGTTATCGCTTCCCTCGAAGGCCTCATCCTCGAGGAGGATTAATTCATCAGCGCCAACTGCCAGCGATTTTTTCACGACGTCGCGAGCAAGGTTATTACCCAGGCTAAGTGCAGTGATTTTGCCGCCTATGCTGCCTTTTATCTTTAAGGCAACCTCCAGAGCGAATTCGCCATATTCGTCTGCCACCGGCTTTATATCTGGTGATGTAATCACTTCTTTGCCTTCGACTTTGAGTGCACTTGCTGGAGCTTCAGGGTCTGGCACCTGTTTGAAACACACGATCATATTGAGACCTGACATGCTTTAGCCTCCTTAAAAAAATATAACTTTCCAGCCGAAAAGGTTATAATAAAAGCCTCCTGTTGTCAATGGTATTGGCTAAATTAAAGTTAAGACGATCTATATCTTTGCGCTTCTCAAGATTTCTCCATTAGCGAATTTGATAAGACCTGCTGTGAACTAGCGAAGCGCTGAAGGCATCTTTCTTTGTCCAGTACTTCCATGGTTTGGAATAGAGGTGGTGAAGCAGTTCTCCCAGTGATAGCTGATCGGAGTAACCCGAAGAATTTTCTGGTGCTCAATCCTAGCTCAGGAGCTAGCGGACGGAGAGAGATTTCGAGGGAAGCAGTGTCCCATGTGGTTAGTGATTGCAACGTTACTTGTACTGTTCTTAGACTGTGTATGGCTAATGATGCCTCTATCTTACTGCTCAAGAGCAATGCTGTGCTGCATGGCAGTTCTTCTAGAAAGAAAAAATCGGCAAGTTGAGAGATATCTGCCAGTGTTCGGGCGCGCTCTTGGATAAGGGGCATAACCTGACGAATGTAATTATTGTCCAATGGGCGTTTTACCGATGCTGGCAAATCTCTGTTTAGGAAGGGAAAGGCTTGCTGAGTAAATTCCTCGAGGCTCAGCTGGCGAATGTAAACTCCATTCATCCAGTTTAGCTTTTCCTTGTTGAATATTGATCCAGCCTTGCCTACCCTCTCCAGGGAAAAGTTTTTTACTAATTCCTCTTGACTGAAAAATTCCGTTTTATCGTCTAGAGACCAACCCAATAACGCCAGATAATTTATCATTGCCTGTGGCAAATAACCTTGCTCTTTATACTCAGTTATAGCGGTAGTGCCATGTCTTTTGGAAAGCTTGGATTTATCAGGCCCCAGTATCATGGGCAGGTGGGCGAATTGTGGGGGTTGCCAACCAAGAGCTTGGTACAGCAACATGTGTTTTGGGGTACTGGATAGCCACTCATCAGCTCTAAGTACATGGGAAATGTTCATGAAGTGGTCATCCACCACGTTAGCCAGGTGGTAAGTGGGATAGCCATCGGATTTAAGCAGGATGAAGTCATCCAAAGTGCTGTTCTGAAAAGATATCTGTCCTCGTATCAAATCGCAGAAAGAAGTTTTGCCTTCAAGTGGTGTTTTAAATCTGACGACAGGGGCGATGCCACTGGCCTCTAATTTAGATCTCTCATGGTCTGATAAGTATCGGCAGCGGCGGTCATATCGTGGTGGCTGCTTTTGTCTCATTTGCTCCTGCCGCATTTTTTCTAGCCGTTGTTGTGAGCAGTAGCAGCGATAGGCGTAGCCTTCTTGGAGTAATCTTTGAATTGATTCATGGTAAAGATGTAACCTCTGGGACTGAAAATAGGGTTTTCCATCCCAATTTAATCCTAACCAGAG
>JAUXIH010000058.1 GCA_030621105.1 Dehalococcoidia bacterium
CACCACGGGCTTAGTAGCAGCTAGGCTAGGGCGGCGATGTGTAATGTATGACACTTCTGAGGAGTATTGCGAGCTTAACCGGGAGAGGAATAAGCAAACAGTTTTTGGGTGAGCTATGCAAATCGGACAGCTAATAGACAGTGAGGTTCTTGTCAAGTTAGCTAATTTCCAATGGGAGAGGTATGGCTTGAAGCTGGAGTTGCTTTCCGGCAAGGAACCTAACGTCAGTGTCCATGCTCAGCTCGAGAGTTCTGACGAGATTATCAAGCTCATGAGCCAGAAGCCGCGGGGGACTCATCGTGCCTGATAATTATTCCCGCCAGACCGTTGAGTGGGTTCTAGAACATTTACTGGAACTGCGCCAGGGAATATGGCCGGATCCGGAGTCGGGGGAATCCTACCCGACAGGACACTCCAGGCAGCCCCATGCTCCATTTGAGACGCCGGCGGGAATGGCGGGTGTGGTAGAGCAGAAGTTAAAAGCGACAGGGCTGGTCGGCCTGATGACCAAGATACACTTTGTCATGGGGGAATCGGACAGGGATTTAGCTGCGATAGCCCGGTGCCCGGTGGGCGCTATCCCGGGCCGGATTGATAAGGTCCTAAGATATATCTCAGGGAAACCCAAAGGTCGAAGTTATCAGGAGTTCAGGAGGCACTAGAAATGAGAGGAGTGATAGTTAAGAAGATAAAGCAGGTCAACAGAAGGCAGGGGCGTGAGTATATGGAGTATCTGTATTCTCTGTCATTCTGGAGGAGGTTACTGTTTGCCTGGCATGTCCTGATAAAATATTGGTAGGTTTTGTATCTGGGACGCCTTATTTTTTGGGGGCTTGACAAGATATTTAGCTATGTGATAGGCTTGACAATGAAGGGCGGTTAGCGCCCAGAAGTAGTTAAGGCCGACTGAAAAGTCGGTTATTTTATTTGCGGACCCTCGGGGAGTTATCCTTTCGCCTCGAGGGTCTGCTCTGTTCAGAGGTAATTATGAATGTGACAACAACGCAATGTCAGCGTGAGGGATGCGGTGGCCAAATGATAGAGGAAGATGGGGAAGTAAAGTGTCTCTTGTGCGGCAGGCCACCGGAGAAGGCCAGTGAGCCATTGGTTTCAGCGGGGACTTATCCCTCTAAACGTAAATATACTAAGCGAAAGGGTATTAAGGAGAAGGCGGGCGAGCTGCCCCATCTCCGGACTGACTTCCTTCTCTTACAGGCTGAGTATAAGGGATACCAGAAGGCAATCGCTGATTTAAGAGGGGCACAAAATGGCTGAAGAGCGGTTAAACAAGAGCGGAGACAGGCGGGGACTCTCTGCCAACTCTAGGAAGAATCTGGATAAAGGCAGGAAATCGAACAAGAGGACCGCCAAGGATTACAGCATTACCCGCATAGTCAAGGATATGCTGGATGACCCGGCGTCGGAGCGGTGGCTTGAGGTTGAAGATAAGGGAAAGCAACTAACTTGGCGCCAGGCTATTGCTAAGCGCCTGTTGATTGAAGCTGCTAGAGGTAATGCCAAGGTCAGTAGCGAGCTCCTTGACCGACTAGAGGGTAAGGTGACTCAACCTGTTCAGAGTGAAGGGGAAATCGTTTTAAGGGTAAAGTATGACGACAGCAACTAAAGAGTACACCGTGACACTCAGGCGGCCTCACGCCAAACAGGTTCCTATTCGGGACTCTAAGGCGAAGCGAAAGGTAGTCCGGGCCGGGAGACGTGGTGGGAAAACCGTTGTAGCGGCTACGGTATGCGTTGATAAGTTCCTGGAGGGACTGAGGCCCCTTTACGCTACCCCTACCAGTGACCAGTTGGAGACCTGGTGGTTTGAGGTCAAGAGGGCACTGGCTGAACCGATTGATGCCGGCGTGTTCAAGAAGAACGAGACCGAGCACACGATAGAGCGAGAAGGCACCAAGAACCGCATCAAAGGAAAGACCGCTTGGAACGCCGACACTTTAAGAGGTGACTATTCTGACTTCCTGGTGTTGGATGAATGGCAGTTGATGAACGAGGACACATGGGAGGTAGTGGGAGCTCCGATGTTACTCGATAACAACGGGGATGCGATGTTTATCTACACTCCCCCGTCGTTACGTTCTGCTGGTGTCTCGAAGGCCCGGGACCCGCGGCATGCTGCGAAGATGTTCAAGAAGGCACTGGCGGATACAACGGGCCGGTGGGAGACCTTTAGTTTTACTTCACATGACAACCCGTACATCAGCGAAGAGGCTCTGGGTGAGATAATACAGGACATGTCCAAAGCGTCCTATCGGCAGGAGATTCTGGCTGAGGATGATGAGAGTCAGTTATCCTGGCTGGTATACAGGGCGTTCAATGAAGAAGCGTGCAAGATTAACAGATTTCCCATACCTAAAGAGTGGCTTATTTACTCGGGACATGACTTCGGGGGAGCAAATCCCGCGGCGTTGTTTGTTGCCCAGGACCCAGCTACGGGGAATTTCTATGAGTTCAATGCGTATCTTCCCGGGGCTGGTTACTCTACCGTTGACCATGTGACCGAGTTCAAGAGGATAACCGAGGGCTATAACGTTATCCAGAGAGTAGGGGGAAGCCATCAGGAAGACGAGATAAGACAGGGGTACGCAGCTCACGGTTGGCCTATACAGGAACCGAAGATATCGAAGGTCAATGCCCAGGTTGATAAGGTCGTGGGGATGATGGAGCTGAACAAGGTCTTCATCTTCAATGATCTTTATTCAAGGTTGGACGAGATTTATAACTGCCTCTGGGAGCTCGATGCAGACGGAAGGCCGATGGATAAGATTAAGGATGAACAAAAGTTTCATCTTTGCGCTTGTGCCAGGTACTTATATTCCAACTTCACCCCAGAGACAGTAGCAAGCAACAAAAGGACACGTTCAACCAGTTTCTTTTAGGAGGCACTATGGCAGATACATTAAAGAAAGTTGATGATGCCGAGAAGAACTTTAAGGATTTGTGGGAACGGAACGATAGTGATGCCAAGTTGGCATATCTGGATACATATACCCTGCAGACTACAGGCAAAAAGGATATCCCGAACGTTGTTTCAGTTACCATGAACGACCCGGCCATCTTCCTCAATGCTATTGTTTCTTTGATAATGGCGGCTGTGTGGCAGACTGAGGTTGAGGGTGACTTGCCTGGTAAACAGAAGATGCTGATAGAGAATTTCCTCAATGACTGTTGGGCCCAGGCAGATGAGAGATACAAACGGCGAGCCAGGGCAGGGCTGTTGGCGTTCTTTGCTAATCACATCTGCGTGAGAGGGTGGATCGGAGCTAAGTGGCTGTTTGAGGGAGAGGAAAGAATACCCTTGTGCCAGCCGGTCGACATGAGATATTGTCCCTATGAGATGGGACCTAATGGACCGGAGTGGATTGCTCCGAAGACCTGGAGAAGCAAGGCAGCTATCAGGGTTGAGTATGACAAGGATGTTCCAAGGGATGACACGCTTGTTATAGACTTCTGGGATGGGAAGATAAATGAGGTCTGGATAGAAAAAGAGAAAGTCCTTGAGCAGGAGAACCCGTTTGGTAGGCCACCGTTCGAGATTCAGGCAGCGCCGGCGGGCTTTATGTTGTTAGACAAAGGTTACATGGTCCATGAAGGGGAATCTATATTCTTTCTTGACAGGGATTTATACCCTGAATACAACCGAATAATCTCGATTGACCAGACGCTGGCGATGAAGGCAATCATGCCACCTTATCAAAAGCCAGCTGACTCATTTCAGGGCGATAAGCCATCTTACCCGGATGGCGTCGGCACAGTAACTGAGGTTTTGAAAGGCGAGGAATACCAGTTAATCCAGAGACCAGACGTCAATATGGCGTCCCGGTCAGCACATGCTAATATCTCCGGAGCTGTCCAGAGAGGGGGAGTCAATAACATTGACCTGGGAAATGTAGGCTTTGAGACCTCAGCGGTGTGGATTACCGAGCAGTCGGAGATACGGGGGAAGTTAGTCAAACCAAGGTTAGAGCCAATAGCCTCATTCTGCGAGTTGTTGGCTCGGATGATAATCACTCAGGCTATTACTTTGGGAGTTAGCGGAAAGCTCGGCAGGTTAGGCCGGAAGAATCAGTACTCTTCGGCAGGCCTGGGCGACACAGAAGAATACACGATTACTTACAAGCTGATGTCGAAGGACAAGAAACAGGAGATAGCGAACCTGGCGATGGCAGGGGCCGCCAAAGGGACGCTCTCAAGGGACACGATTATAAGGGACATCTTGGTAGCTGATGACCCTGAGGGGGAGATAGCCAAGATAGAAGCTGAGGAAGCTGAAGAGTTGGATCCGGCTATCAAGTATTTCAGGAGGGCTTTAAGCGCGGTAGATGTTGCTGACTCTCTCCATGGTGTCGAAGCTGACGCCAAGAGAATGGAATCAATGATGCTAACAGAGGCGGGGGTGGCCCTCTTAGCGCAACGAGGCCAGGGTGAGGAAGCACCAAAGACGGAAGATGGAAAGCCTGACCTGCAAGCGTTGGTTCCCTTGCTCGGGAAAAGGGGCGCAGGTGGTGGCAGGCCGCCGAAGGAGGTAATTGGTGGCAATCAAATGGACTAAAGAAGACGTTATAAAGCGGTTCCAGGAAGCCATGGCGTCCAGGGAAAAACCTGATGTGCTTCAGGGTTTACTGGACAGGGCAAAGATTAAGAAATCAGGTGAGCAGCCGGTATGAACGGAATCTCGGAACTATTACGTAAATACGGGGGGAGTCTGAAAGAGGTCAGGGAGCTGGTACCTCAGTTGGCTGAGCAGGTGAAGCGGAAACGGGCGTTTGAATTACCAGCGCCTCAGTTCTTTACCGCTGATGAGGCCAAACAGTTTGGCGTAGAGCTGGAGCCTGACTGGATGCTGAAGGTGGCACCACCGGGCAATGGCGGGCAACCCTTTGTTAGCTACATCACGCCGGAGAAGTGGGAGATAACCCAGGACCAGATGTACATTTCCCCCGAAGGTAAGAAATATACCCAGGAAGAGCTGGAAGCGCAACTGGCAGCCCCTGAGATACCCTTAGAGACCGAGCAAGTATTCGGCAAGGTATTCCCAGAGCAGGACGTTGAGGACATGCTGTCCCGGATGACTGTCTCTGAAGATATGCCGGTCCCGGAGAGAATAAGGGCTGAGAAGACACAGGACGAGTTTCTACAGACACTCCGGGAGATAGGGCGGACTGAGGATACTGAAGGGATTTTACGCAACCTGGGGGCTGGTGAGGACTATATCAACGAGCTATTTAGCCAACTAGGGGCACAAGCAGAGATACAAGGGGCAGAAAGGGCAAGGATCACGCTCAAAGGAATGTTCCCCAATTTAACTGATGCGAATATCGACGAATTTCTCGCGACAGACGGGACCCGGGGAGAGGTAGAAGCATGGGCTAAAAAGCATATCTCCCCTGGTATAAAATCACCCTGGATTGATAAGCTGATTCAACAGCGAACAGGAATCATATCGCCTCTCTCTTATTCAGACAAGGCACAGCTTTCCCTGGTGGCAGGGATAGGTGATGTATTCTCTTGCGCTGGCGGAGCGTCAAGGTGGCTTGGTAATGAAGCTATCGGGGCGGAACTGTCAAACATCGGCGACCAACTCCAGAGACAGAGACTACCGGATACACTGGGAGAGTTTGAGTGGGAGCACTTACTTGACCCTGAGTTTTACGCAACTAAGGGCGTGGAGATGGTGCCGTTTGCCCTTTCCCTTGCCCCTCTTGCGATAGGGGGTTTCTACGGTGGGAGTGCCCTTGCTGCAACAATGGGACTGGGGAAGATAGCCGCGATGATTATTGGGGGCTTTGCGGGGGCAGCTCTGAGCCGTCCCCTTGAGAGTGCGATGGAGGCCGGCGGGACTTATGACGATGCTATCGCCAGGGGGAAGACGGAAAAGGAAGCTAAAGAAGAAGCTAATCAGGTCTTCAGGGACAATATGACTTTAATGGGCTTGGATGCCTTCGAGATAGCTGTAGCTCTGGCTCCGACTCCTAAATGGGTGCCGAAAGCACTTGTGAAAGGTGGATTAGTCAGAGTAGTTCAACTCGCCGGCAAGATGATAATCGTGGGACTGTCCGAAGGTGGAGAGGAAGTCTATCAGGATATGGTGCAGAGACGGGCCAGGGGTGAGGAGTGGAAGTGGGACCCGATAGCCAAAGAGGTCTTTGCCCTTGGGACTGTAATGGGCTTGGGTATGGGATTGGGTGGTGATGTTATCAGTAATGTAGTAAATAGGTCAAAGGAAGATATGACCCCATCTCTCAAAAAGGACTTCGACAATGCTGTTTCTGGATTCGAGGCAGAAGGGTTTAGAACTGACCAGGCAGAACTGAAAGCGTTGAATATAATAGCCGAGACCCTGGAAGGTGAGAAGGTTGTAGCGGAAGCTATTGAGGCTGTGAAGAAGGTTAAGAAGGGCGAAGAGGGGTTTATCAGATTACCTGGGGAGCCTGAGATTACTAACTGGAAACAAGCACAGATAGAAGCCTCTGCCCTTATTGAGAAGATAGAAGGCGAATGGACAGTTAAAGGCTTTGTGGGTACAACAGGGGAACAGCAGGCTCGGATTGATAATACCATAGCAGATGTGGCAAAGAAACATGGAGTTCCAGAGGGGATACTTCGTAAGGCAACATTATGGGAACAAGTAAAGAGAGCAGAACCTCCTAGCGCACCAATGACTGAGGCTGAATTTGAGGAGTTTCTTGCTGGTATGGGGAAGCCCCCGGTGGTAAAACCTACTGCAATCGCAGAGGAAGTTACTGTAAAAGAAGAATGGGTAAAGGGCAAGAAAGCAAAAATTATAAGTCGATATGGGGATATTCCTATTGGGCGTGAGGGA
>JAUXIH010000007.1 GCA_030621105.1 Dehalococcoidia bacterium
GCCCCTAAAAGCCTAACCTTCATCCTGTTCTTAGTTCCGACTTTAATTCCTGCACAAAGCTGGTTTCTACCGCGAGCCGCGCCTGGCGAATAGCTTCAGCTAACTGCGGAGCTTTGGAACGACCATGCCCAATCCACACCACTCCATCGACACCAGAGATTAATCCCCCTCCACCAACATCAGCCACATGAGTTAAATTAAACAGCTCACCAGTGATTTTACTGATCTGTTCCGGGGCAAGCTGCCCTTCCAGGCTAATCTGCAATCGCTCACCAAGCACATCCCCCAGGCCCTCACAAAGCTTGGTTATGATATTACCCACAAAACCATCACAGATAATGACATTGGCCTTACCTTTAGGAATATCACCTCCCTCGACATTGCCAATAAAGTTGAAGTTCCCCTTCTGGAACAACTGGTAGGCTTCCTTCGTTACCTTATTGCCCTTACCTTCCTCAGCTCCATTGCTGAGAAGAGCTACCGTAGGTTGCTCGATGCCTATTATCTTGCGAGCGAAAGCATGGCCAATAATGGCAAAATTGAATAAATCACGCGGCTTACAATCAGAATTCGCCCCCATGTCAAACATTACCGTATCGGGAGCCAAGTCTTGCAAACTGGTGCCCACAGTGGGACGCTGTACGCCCTCCAGTTTTCCCAGGATTTGAATGGCGCTCACCATAACTGCCCCGGTGGAACCCATACTTATCATAGCATCCGCCTGCCCTTCTTTTACCAAACGCATGGCCACCAGTATGGAGGCATCTGGCTTGTGACGCAGCGCAGCCACAGGGGGCTCACCATCACGAATAGCCTGGCTGGCATTCACTATGGAAAGAGGCAGCCCGGAGACATCATATTTTGCCAGTTCACTGCGGATAAGGCTCTCAGCCCCTACCAGGATAATCTCAATGCCGTCATCATCAGACGCTGCACGAACTGCTCCTTCAACTATCTCACGGGGAGCAAAGTCTCCTCCCATAGCATCCAGAGTTATTTTTACGGGTTTATCCACCATATCTATATATCTATTATCAAAAACTCCAAGCAAGCACTCAGAGTGAAATTACGTCACAAGCGATATAAATTACATATTAGCGACACGAATGCACAATGTCAATATCTCGGCAAACGATACCCAGGTATAACTTCCATTCCAGGACGACATCGGATAAATTAAACCTCAAAGGTTAAACCAGCATGCAGGGGGGAGAACCTCTCCTTAAAGGCCAGGTAGAGTTCAACCTGCGCTTTAAATCCCGTACAGTGACCAGCACATATCCACCCCGGATTCAATCGTGTCAACTCCTGTACTGTCCGTTTCAAATTGGGGTCAGTGGCATCGATTAAATGCAATCCGCCAATAATAGCTTCAACTTTACTCGCTCCCGTTAACTCCATGGCCTGCCGGGTAATATTGATGATGCCGGCATGTCCACAACAGGTCACGACCACAATACCCTTACCCTCAACATCAGCGACAAGAGAGATGTCGTCAAGAACAAGGTCATCCTTGATCTGGCCATCCTCTATGGTCTTCAGGTCTATCCCCACTTCTTCAAAGTCAGTCTGCCTCTTCACCTCACCGGTAGTTAACAGGCCCGGCATGATCATTAACGGATCCCTGGTAAGAAACAGCGTGCCCCCAGAGCCTTCTATCTTTTCCCGGGAATCACCCTGCATCACTCCCACGTGCCTGAGAAAGGGCCTGACAAGAAAGTTAAGGTGAAATAAATCCTGGTGGGCGATTACCGGGACATCACTCTTGCCCATCTCCTTGAGAACATCCACCACTCCCTGCGTGTGGTCATAATGACAGTGGCTGAGAACAATGGCATCAATGCTCGACGGGACAATATTTAACAGCCTCATGTTATGGAGCAGGGCCTGCGAATTTTGCCCGACATCAAACAGAACCCTCCTGGTAACATCGCCCCTGGTTCCCTCTACGAGAAAAGAAACGCCATGCTGAGCCAGATATGGAGTTTCATAGGGAACAGAATCCTCCGCTAACACCGTAATCCTCAGCTTGTCCAGTCTATCAGCTTGTTCCATGTTCTCCTCCTGGCAGTGGCTCCATAATGCAAAAAGCAGGATGCTACCATGGACATGGTAGCATCCTGCTGGCTAAATATCTACCAGAATAACCTGAGTTATTCCTCCGCACTCCAGGTGACTATCTCTACAGTATGGTCCTTGTAACCAGATGTGGTATTAGCATCCTTCACAACATCCCAAATCTCCCAGGTGCCCGAACTACGGTCACCAATCTCGCTAAAGTTAATAGGCCCAGTAGCTCCATCAAACTCCAATTCAGTCAAGGCAACCCTGATGGCCTCACCATCATAGGTGCCCGCAGCCGCTATGGCCTTTGCTGCTGCCCAAACAGCATCATACATGGTGTCACAATAGACTTCAGGATCTTCTCCATAGGCTTCATTATATGCCGGAGCAAAGCTATCATAAACTGATCCCGAACCAACCGTCCGCGTACCAGCAACAAGGGCCTTCTCCATGAAGGCCGCGGAAGTGCTATCAGCAAAAAGGCCCGAGCCGTAGTTGCCATCACAGCCCAACCAGGCAATATCGTCCAAACCTAATTGAGAAGCTTGCTTAAAGATCAAAATGCCGTCGTCACAGTAAGAACAGCAGAATATCACATCGGGGTCAGCATCCTTAATTTGCTGCAGCTCCGTGCGGTAATCCTTGGTAGCCCCCGCATAGTGTATCGAGGCAACCTGTTCTCCTGTCCAGTTAACCGCCTCAAGTCTATCCATGATAGCCTCTTCCAGCCCCTTACCATAAGTGTTATCCAGCACTATGGCAGCAAATCTGGTGTATCCCTTGTCCACGATAATATCGGCTAACACCTGTCCCTGGACATCATCGCGCAGGCAGGTGCGGAAAAACCACTCCGTGCCATCAATACTGGAAAGGGGAACCCCCGTAGCCGAGGGACTGATCAGCGGAACTTGGTGAGTCTTCACATAGGGAATGGCTAACAGAGAAGCTCCCGTGATCATGGGGCCAGCAATTACCTGCACCCCATCCACCTCCACCATCTTCTTAACACGGTCAAATCCTTTCTGCGGATCCGTTTGACCATCCTCCTCTACTAATTCCACGTTCTTACCCAACACCCCTCCCGCAGCATTAATCTCAGCAGCGGCCAGCTCAGCTCCCTGCATTATCCTGGTTCCCATGGAGCCAAGATCACCAGAGGTGTCCAGCAAAACACCGATCTTGATGGTCTCCGCTGGCTCACCACAGGCTACTGCAGGAACAACCAGAGCCACAAGAGCCAAGAACATAACAACCCTCTTCCACATAACATACCTCCTTAATTTCCTAATAAAGTTAGGGGGAATTGTGCACTCAGACATGATTATTTGTCAATAGCTTTTGCCTGCAGGCCTAAATATCGCTGCTTGGCTGACTCTTCCTTGAACAGTGACTCAGCATCCCCTTCCATGGCGCAGGAGCCATTGACCAGGACATAAGCTCGCTGGGAAACGCTCAAAACTCTGGTGACATCCTGCTCCACTATCACCATGGCCACCCCACCCTGCTTTATCTCCTGCAACTTGGACAGAATGATGGAGGCAGGCTTGGGAGACAGGGATGCCAGTGGCTCATCCAGGAATATGACCCTGGGGCGGGCCATCAGGGCCCGGGCTACAGCCAGCATTTGCCTTTCGCCCCCCGACAGGTTCCCCGCCAAAGAACGCTTTCTCAGCGCAAGCTCAGGAAATAAGGAAAACATCTCCTCCATGCTCGCCTTGATAGAAGCTCTGCCCCGGACCTGATACGCCCCCATGTCCAAATTCTCACTGATGGTCAGGTTGGGGAAAACATTATTTACCTGTGGGACATAACCAATACCAAGCCCAACAATCCGATCCGAGGATACGCCAGTGATCTCCTGGCCACAATAAGAGACTTTGCCCTGAAACAACTTAACAAATCCGAGTATGCTCTTGAGCAGAGTGGACTTACCACTTCCGTTAGGCCCAATAACAGCCACAATTTCCCCCGGCTCTACCCTGAGCGAAACATCATGTACAATCACCACATCGCCATAGCCGGCATGGATATCTTCAGCAAATAGAAGAGGCTCCACCTATTCTGCCCCCAGATACGCCTGATAGAAGGCGGGATCATCGATTATTTTCTCCGGCTGTCCCTGAGTCACCATTTTCCCTCGATCCATGACATACACCCATGAGGCAAAATTGAACAATATCTCCAGTCGGTGCTCAACCACAAAAAAAGTTGTGCCATTCTTAGATAAGCTCTGTAGCTTTTGAAATATTTTCTTTCCCACCACAGGATTGATCCCCGCTGCAGGCTCGTCCAGGAGCAACAATCTGGGCTTGGCCATGAGGCCTCGAGCCAGCTCCAGGAGCTTTCTCTGGCCGCCAGATAGCTCTCCCGCCGGGGCAAAAACCAACTTGTCCAACTCCACCAGTTCAATAAGCCCCAGGGCTCTGTCAATCAAATCTCTTTCCTGGTTCTGCCACCCTCCCCTGAGGAACAAGCTATTAAACAGGCCATCCCCCTGGTGTCCTCGCGCCGCCACCAGCATGTTATCCATAACACTCATCTGAAAAAACAAACGCGGCACCTGAAAAGAATTGACAATTCCCAATCCGTAAATCTGATGGGAACTCAGGTTATTTATCTTCCTGCCATTGAAATAGATACAGCCACCATCCGGTCGATACAATCCCAGAATAGTATTAAATAGGGTACTCTTGCCACTGCCATTGGGGCCCACCAAACCCCAGATTCCCCCCTTCCTCACATCCAGGCTCACCCCTCTGACCGCGTAAACACCACCAAAGTGCTTGCTAAGCTCTTCTATTTTCAATAATTCTTCTTCTGGCATAACAAGCTTCCTTTTAGTGATATATATTACCTGTTGAAATACACCTTTAAGCTAAATAACAAAACCACTGAAAGTTAGTATTTACTGAACTACATTTTCAGGAAGGGACAAACCGAGAGAAACATAACAAGCACTCTGCTAGCCCCCTTCACCCTTGACCTGCTCTCTCGCATGGCGAACTACCTCCAGAGCCCTGGTCTTAATGGGGCTTTCCTTAAACAACCCTTGGGGCCGATAAAATAAAACCAGAAGGATTAAAACACCAAACAGGATATATTGCAAGTTACTGGGATCAATAGGAAGGGCAATATAATCCTTGGCAATATTTGCCCCCCTCTCAAAAATCTCCACCAGCGCAGCGCCCACCAGTACCCCCCAATTGTTCGCTGGTCCCCCTACAAGAACCATTATCCAGATAGTAAACGTGATTATGGGCAAAAATAGCATGGGCACTATAGCCTGGAGATATTGAGCGTACAGCCCCCCTGCCAACCCCGCCATAGCAGAGCCCAGCATAAAGATCTGGGCTTTATACTTCGCCCTGTTCTTCCCCAGGGCCTCAGCAGCAACCTCATCTTCCCTTATCGCTCTTATCACACGACCATAGGGAGAATTGGACAGCAATTGGGCGACAACAAAACAAATAAGCAGGCAGGAAAACACCAGGGCTATGTTCACCAGGAGGTCAACACGAGGAGAAACCCCAGTTATCGAAATGGCGGGAGACACGCTCAGACCCCAATCACCCCCGGCGAGCCAATCCTCAGATTTAACAATCAACCTCAGTATCTCTCCAAAGGCAAGGACCACTATGGCCAGGTAATCAGCGCGCAATCTCAGCGCCGGCAAGGAAATGAGCAGGCCAAAGATAGCGGCAACCAGTGCCCCTGCAATAAGACAGAGATAAAAGGGAAGACCAATCTGAGACAGCAAAGCATAGGTATAAGCACCAACAAGGAAAAAGGCAACTTTACCAAAGTTAGCCAGGCCCGAAAAACCAAACTCCAAGTTCAGAGATATAGCCAATATGCCAAAGATGCCGATGAACACCAGCAAGTCAAGCCCATAAAGCAATAAATCCAAGCTAAGCCCTCCTGAAGAACATCGCCAGTCCTTGCGGTTTCACAATCAATGTAATAATCAATATCACGAAGGATATGCCCAAACGATACGAGGTAGAAAGCCCTAAAGCCATCAGGCCCACAACACCAAAATTCTCCGCCAGCCCGATAATAAATGCAGCTGCAATGGCACCATAAAAGTTGCCGATGCCACCAAGGATAGTAACCGCAAATATTGGCAAGATGATGTCCCATCCTGTTAACGGCCAAACCTGAGTATCGGCACCACGGAAGATACCGGCAACTGCAGCCAGACCAGCACCAACAAACCATGTTACCAATATCACCTTACTGATATTGATGCCTGCGGCTAAAGCAAGGTCAGGATTACTGGAGGTTGCCCTGATAGCCTTCCCCATCCTGGTCTTGACCAGGCCCAGGTGCATGACTATGGCTAAGCCTACAGCAACAGCGATAAGCCACAGCCAGAGATCGGTGACTCTCAGCGGACCGACATCAAAGGCAGCCCAAGAGGAAGCGAAATAATAAGGTTTCCACGACCATATAGCCCCCATCGAGTATCTCAGGATAAAGCTCAAGGCGATGGACGCTACCATGAGGTGAATGATGGTCGCCCCTCTCTTGGCTAACGGCTGGAATATCCCGCGATAACACAGCAAACCCACCAACCCCGCAGCAAAGAAGGTAACCACAAGGGCTATGGGCAATCCCAATCCTAACTGCGTCCCTATAGTATAGCCAAGGAACGCTCCCAGGGTGATAAATTCAGCATGGGCGAAGTTAGGAAACGAAGACAATCCATAGGTCAGGGTCAACCCGACTGCCCCAAGGAGATACAGGCTCCCTGTTATCGCCGAGTTGAATAATACTTGTGCCCAGTTAACATCCATGGCTATGCTAAAAATGAAAATATTCCCCACAAATTGGCAATGCTACCGTCATTATCATTTCCACCCCGGTCAAGATAGACAGCATTGATGCCAATCTGCTTAGGAGTAAGGAAGTCAAATTGCCAGCTATCGCCCACATGTACCACACTAGCAGGTTCCACCTTCATCGTCTGGCACATTCCCCGATAGAAATCGGCACTTTTCAACTGGCCATAATCCGAGATAGAGGAAAATATATGGGAAAAGTAATGCCGAATTGGCGCAACCGCCGGCACCAACATCTCTGTAGGACCAGCCGAGGCCACTACCAAGGCATACTCACTGCTTAACGATGTCAAGACGTCCTGAACTTCAGGATAATAGGCGATCCTGTCCTGGCACCCCTGTATCAATCCATCAGCTGGCCCCAGGTCAAAACGTTTCAGCCAGTAGTTCACGTCATACCAGTCCAGCCGCTGGGGACCTACCAAATCATACTCCCGGCTCATGATTTCCCTGGCTTGAGCTAGCTCCACTCCATTTTTCTGAGAGTAGAGCGCGGGAATAGCCTCATGCCATATAGCTTCAACAAAACCAGGCACCAGCAAAGTCCCATCAGCATCAAAGGAGATTACCCTGATTTGCCTCATTTAAAGTAGTGATGTTAGCATAGCTAGAGGTTCAGAGTCTACGCATCACTTAAGACCTCCGCAGAACACAGTTGTGGAAAATCAACGTTGATAACCACATGATGAAGGAAAGAATGAGAAAGGAGATCACAATTTATGTCGAGCCCGATCTCCAGGGTTGCATTGACGAAGGCTGGGCCAAGAAAGTAGCGGAGAGCGTTCTCTCAGCAGAGAGAGTGAAATCACCATGCGAAATGAGCCTGGTATTCGCCGATGCCGATACCGTGCAACGGCTCAATCATGCCTATCGGGGAGTGGATGAGCCTACAGATGTACTGTCTTTCCATATGATACCTCAAGGAGAGAATAATTCCTTTTTCGCTCTTCCCCCCGACGGTGTGCTTCACCTCGGGGAGGTAATTATTTCCTACCCTCAAGCAGTGGTACAGGCTGAAGAACAGGGACACCCCGTGAACAATGAGCTCGCTCTGCTGATAATACACGGTATACTGCACATGCTGGGCTATGACCACGAGCAACCTGAAGAAGAGGCCAGGATGCGAGCCAGGGAAAATCAACTGCTGACCGCCATGCTTGAGGCCCAACACTACCCATCTTTATGACATCTCCAACAGCTCAATATTAAGGGAAGGCTAAATTATGGTTGCATTCCAGACTTTAAAAAATAGACACGCTGGCGATTCACAATTTCATCTCATCTTGTGATTGCACTTTGCATTTCTCAGCAACGACAATAGCCTGAATTTGAGCTACAACATTATCAAGCTTATCCTGATAATTAACTATGGCATAATCAAACATACTGAGGCTTCCCATCTCCTCACGGACCTTACTCAATCTGAGTGACAGGTCTTCCCGAGATTCGCTGTGCCGTTGCTCAAGCCGACTCTCCAGATCCCTCATGGATGGAGGTAAGAGAAATATCAACACCGCCTGAGGCATAATCTTCCTTATTGTAGCCGCACCCTGAACATCCACTTTTAACACGACATCGGCCCCCTCAGCTAAGGCATCCAGTGCTTGCTGCTTAGGCACTCCATAATAATTGCCGTACACGTTAGCCCATTCCAGAAGCTGTCCGTTATCTATCATGGACTGAAATTCATGGAGTGATAAGAAGTGGTATTCCACACCATCCTTCTCAGCGTCACGCCGAGGCCGCGAAGTAGCAGTAATCATATAGCGAAACTTATATTGCCGTTGCTTCATCCTGGCCAGAACAGCATCTTTCCCCACACCCGAAGGCCCGGAAAGAACAACAAGCAAGGATCTCGGGCGGGACATACTACAACTCCTCTTTATCCCCAGTTACATCAGGGCTATCAGTTAACCGGTGAGCAATTGTCTCCGGCGCCACAGCAGCCAAGATGACATGCCCCGTATCAAAGATAATGGCTGTTTTTACCTTACGACCATGGGTGGCATCGATCAGGAGCCCCTTAGTCCTCGCCTCCTTGATGTAACGCTTAACCGGTTGTTGATTTACAGAAAGGAGAGACAGGACCCGGTTAACAGCAATAATATTGCCAAACCCGATATGAATTAGCCTGACACTCATGTCATCCTCCCTTTACATTATTAAATTAATTAATACGTTAACACGCTTATCATCATGCGATTATCAAGCTTGCTCAACCAATCGTTGTAGCTCTTGCCAGAAGGCGGGATACGATATCTGCGTTACCTGAGCACGATTGATAATTGTTTCCCCCGTAGCCAATAACCCGGCTATTGCCAGGCTCATAGCCAATCTATGGTCTGAATGGCTATCAACCTTCGCCCCTCGCAATCTCTTGCCTCCAGTGATAATCATACCATCTGCTAACTCCTCAATATCGGCTCCCATCTTCCCCAGTTCCTTGAGTATGGCCGCAATCCTGTCAGATTCCTTCACTCGCAACTCGCCGGCACCCCTGATTACAGTCCTGCCACGAGCAGCACAGGCCGCCACAGCCAAGATGGGAAGCTCATCAATAATGCGAGGAATAATATCTCCCCCTATTTCAATCCCCCTCAACTCGCTCGATTCAACTGCAATATCAGCCAGTGGTTCACCCGCCTCCATTCTTTCGTTCCGTATTTGAATCTTAGCCCCCATGGCGACAAGAGTATCAATTATTCCTGTTCGCGTGGGATTGATGCCACAAGCCCTCATCGTTATCCTGGCATTGGGATGGGCGGCCCCAGCAACCAGAAAGTAGGCTGCTGAGCTGAGATCACCGGGAACACGAAGGCTAACGGAAGATAACGGCATAGTTGCCGGACTCAGACACAGGTGGTTGCCATCTGTATCTAATTTTGCCCCCATAGTTGTAAGCAATCTCTCGGTATGATCCCGCGATTTAACCGGCTGATACAACACCGTCTTGCCCTGAGCAAAAAGGCCAGCGAGCAAAATTGCCGACTTGATCTGAGCGCTCGGAATAGTTAAAGGAATCTCAGCACCATGCAAGGCCCTCCCCCGAATAACCAGAGGAGCCAGTGAGTCCTGTTCTCTCCCCCATATTTCAGCACCCATCAGCCGCAAGGGCTCAATCAACCTGCTCATGGGACGCCCACGCAGGGAGGCATCACCGGTAATGATAGATAGAAAAGGCTGGGCAGAAAGCAAACCACTAAAGAGGCGCATTGTGGTCCCGCTATTGCCAGCATAGAGTACATCCCGAGGCTCCCTGAAGCCCATCCTCCCTCGCCCAGAAACCGACAAGGAAAGTGTACCTTGAGATTTAAGTATTTGGATTGGCACTCCCAGAGCTCTCAAGCAGGTGATAGTACGCCAACAATCTCTGCCCGGGGCGAAATTCTCGATTGTAGACTCACCTTGGCTCAAACTATCCAGAATGGCAACACGATGAGAAATAGACTTATCCCCGGGCAATAAGACCTCTCCTTGTAAATGGGGAGAGGGTTTAACTGTTTGCATTAGGTTTTGTCCAGCCATTGCTGTCTCGCCCTGTTAGCCGCAGCCAATTTACGCTGCAATCCCTCATCACCTGCCCTCACCAGGGCTCGATACTCCTCAAGCTCATCGATAAACTGATCAATCCAACTAACGATAGCTTCCTTATTGGTGATACATATATCGGAATTCACCTCAGGGCTCCCGGCCGCCAAACGGGTGAGGTCGCGATACCCCGACGCAGCCAACCGAGACATAGCTTGCCAGGAGGAGCTACTGGTAGTAACAGATGTTAAGGCTGCCGATAGCAACATAGGCAAATGGCTAATACCAGCCACCAGATTATCATGTTCTCGAGCATCCATTACCAGGGGTATAGCACCCACCTTGCTCAGGATACTGGTAATCTGTTTCACAGAGGCAGGAGAGGCTCTCCTTGATGGTGTAAGACACCACATACGCTCCCGGAATAGGCTAGCTTCAGCCGCTTGCACTCCATAAGTCTCCTTCCCTGCCATGGGATGTCCGCCGATAAAATTCACCGTGGGCGGCAATAACTCCTCTGCCCACTTCATAACCTCAAACTTGGTACTGGCAGTATCAGTAACCACGCAGCCACGTGGAACAGAGCTGGATATCTGGGACAACACATCCCTCACTGCCACAACTGGAGTGGCAACAACAACAACATCTGCTTCCTGTACCACCTGCCTGAGATTGGTTTCCACGCGATCAACCACTCCCAGGGAGAGCATCTGCGCAGCAAGCTCAGGCCGCCGGACATAACCGATAACATCCCACCCCGGTTCGTGAGCCTCATGCAGTGCAAGCCCGAGGGAACCCCCAATAAGTCCCAAGCCAATAACAACAATATGCATGTGTGTATTATTATATCCTACCTTCCCTACTACTCCACAATCCTGCCTGCTTAACATACAGCAAAAACAGAGTAGAGATAATACAGGAAAAAAACTTGGTTACTACCAACACAGGAAGCTTCCCAGAAATGCCAGTGAAATTAGTGGTGGAGAGAGCTTACACTCATAACGCTATTGCCCCGGGTAAGGTAACTGACTGCAAACAGCAAAACAGCACTTATGGCAAAAGCAATAAGACCCAAATCATCCTTTAGAGGAACATCCACCACGGGAATTTTCCCCAGCAACCCTACTATTCCTCCACCAACCACAGCCGCCAGTGCTCCTTGTGAGGTCAACTTCAGCTTTTCCCGGTAAAACCCGGCAATTACAGGAACAACCAGGCCCGAGGTAAAAATGGTGTAAGCAAAGAGAAGCGATGATATTACCCCCTTCAGCACCAGCGCTAATAGCAGGGCTATCACGCCAAGAACCAGCACTCCCAGGCGAGTCAGTCTCAGAGCCGCCCTGTCACTAAGCGTCCCACGAGCTTGCTTAACTATATCATTAGTCAGGATAATGCTTTGGCTCATGACACAGGTATCTGCTGAAGACATAAGCGCAGCAACCAGGGCCGCGAGCACCAACCCCCCTATAGCAGGAGAGAGAATCCCGCTTACCACCTGGGGGAACGCTTGCTCAGCAGGAATCTGGGGATAGAGCACCTTCGCTCCCATTCCTATCAAGGCGATCGCAAAAGCCAGGGGAATAAACAGAAATGCTGAGAGAAGGACTGAGCGCTTCGCCGTGCCCTCTCCCTTAGCACAGAAAAGACGAGTATATATGTCAGGGCCCACCACATATGTAGCACCAACGAGAATAAGCATAGACACCAGCATCTTCCAACTGAACTCAGGATTCACAGGAAAGGAAAAATAGCTGGCGGGCAGAGAGGTCGCCAATCCCTCCATCCCTCCTACACGAGTAAGAAGTAACCCAGCAGCGAGAAAAATTCCCCCAAACAGCATAGCTGCCTGGAAAACATCAGTGCGAATGATCGACAGCTGCCCTCCTAGCATAGAATAGCTAATAAAAACAACGGTGAAAACAATCATCCACAGGATAGGAGAACCCATTCCCAGAATAGATAGAACCTTGCCAGCAGCAACAATCTGCCCTGCTACTATTCCCACCCATGCTATAACTATCAGGATGGAGGCTGCCAGAGCAACCTTATCACCATACTGCTTGCGCACCAGCCCCGGCAAGGTGTAAGACTCGGTATGCCTGACCTTCTTAGCAAATAAAAAACCTAAAACAAGGAGTCCTGCAGAACCAACGAGAAGCCACCATGCACCCACCAGCCCCCAGGAGAAACCCAGGCCGGCCATGCCCACAGTGGCTGATCCCCCAACAGCGGTGGCCACAAGAGACCCTGTGATAAGAAATGTTGTACCCTCACGGTTGGCAACAAAAAAGCCCTCTTGGCTACCTACCCTTTTCCTGCTCCATAAGCCTATGGCAATAATGACAATGAAGTAAACGCCAATAATCGCCAATTGCAACATGTCAACTTCCTTCGAACCTGTAATCAAGCCTAATCGCTACAAGATGGACTAGCGCAGGTGAATGCAATCACCGGTAAGAATTCTATGCAAATCCCCTTTCCTATCCTTAACCACAAGCGCCCCATTAGTATCAATGTCCAGTGCCTTACCTCGTATCTCTCCATCCAGCATGACAATCTTGACATCCTTGCCCAGCGTGGTGTTCAGAGCCCGCCATTGCTCCAGCAGACCATCCCCTGTCAACAAAGCCTGCTGCCTATCTATTTCATCTAACACTGAAATTAAAACTTCCTTTCGGGAAACCGGCCTGCCTAGCTCTTCTTTTAGAGAAGTTGCATTTTTCTCTTCCCGGGCAACAGATGCATTTACATTAAGACCAATGCCAACATTCACATAATGAACAGCATCAATCTCCGCTTCCATCTCAGCTAATATTCCACATATCTTCTTTTCCCCAACCAGAACATCGTTAGGCCATTTAAGAACCGCCATTACGCCAAAAAGAGACCTGATAACCCTGGCCACAGCAACCGCAGCCATCAAATTTATCCTGGGTGCATGTACCGCACTCATCGCTGGCCGCAAAATAATAGTAAGATAAATGCCTTCTTTCGGAGAGATCCATGTCCTATCTAATCTTCCTCTACCTCCCACTTGACTCTCCGCCACCACAATTGTCCCCGCTTCCACCCCCTGCCTTGCTAACCTCCTCGCCACGTTCATAGTAGAATCGACCTGATAAAAGTGATACAGCTTCCGCTTCAACCCGGGGAATTCACATGGAAGCAATAAGTCAGGAGAAGATATCAACCTATACCCCTGAGATGAAGCAGCTATATCATATCCATCAGCTTTCAAACTATTAACATGCTTCCACACAGAAACCCGGGAGATGCCCAGCTTCCTGCTCAGTGCCTGACCAGAAACCAAAGTGCCACTTCTACGCAGTTCCTGCAACACCTGGCTCTTCATTGCGTTAACCATAATAATGTTATAGGTTAACAGTCTAAATACTATCCTGTCAAGACATTTGTTGGCTATCGTCCCATAGGGTATTATTGCCCCACAGGCAGATATCATGAAAGGTCGTAAGTATGCCGTTTACTCCCTGGTAACCACATTACTAGAAGAGGCAGCAGTGGCAGCAGTGGTGCTCTGGATTCTGCCTCAGTTCGATATACACCTGCCCATCTGGATTCTTATCGCAATAATGCTGGCCTATGCCTCATGCTCCTATATAACCTACAGGCTGGGCAGGAAAGCACTGGATAAAAAAGCACACGCCTCCCCTGAAGCAGGAAACAGGGGGAAGGTAGTAACACCTCTCATGCCCAAAGGCTATATCAGGGTTGGCGGTGAACTATGGCAGGCATCATCAACAACCTCATATAAAATAGACCCTGGGGAAGAAGTCGTCATCCTTAGCAAGCAGGGATTAACCCTCCTGGTTGAACCAGTCAAGCAACACAATACCCAAGACTATAGACAAAGCTAGAGGAAAAGGATATCCTTTAGCCCCAATGGAAATCAGCTGGCTGGGACATTCCTGCTTCTATATCAAAGGGGCAGAAAAAACTGTTATTACTGATCCCTACCCCCCTAGTTTAGGTTATGCCCCGCAGGAACTCCAGGCAGATATCGTAACTATAAGCCATCCTCATCCAGGACACAGTCACATTGAAGGCATCAATGGCAACCCCAAGCAAATAAAAGGCCCCGGGGAATACGATATAGGAGGCGTATTTATCACTGGCATTGCTACTTTCCATGATGAGGAAAAAGGTAAAACCCGCGGGGACAACACCATCTACGTTATTGAGATGGATAATATGGTCTTATGTCACCTGGGAGACCTGGGGCACTCCTTAACTCCAGGGTTGGTGGAGAAAATAGGAACCATCGATATATTGTTCTTGCCCGTTGGAGAGAGATCCACGATTAGCACTACTACAGCTGCAGAGATACTGAAGCAATTAAATCCTCCCATTGCCATCCCCATGCACTATAAAATTCCCATACTCTCTGGAGATCTGGAGCCAGTAGATAAGTTTCTCAAGGAAATGGGAATCAAAGACCCCACAATAAAAGCCAAACTCAATATAAAGGAATCCCACAAATCAGATACGACCCAGATTATTGTACTGGATTATCCTCACAGCTAAACGCCTTTGACAGCAATTAAGCATCACCCCTACAATAGGTCTCAACATGAATGCGGTAAAGCAACTTTACGAACTGCAACAAGTTGATCTCGAGATCCAAAAGGTAAGGCAGGCTCTACAAGACATAAGTAATCAACTGCAAGAACCTGATACATTGATATCAGCCAGAACCCAACTAGCTACACAAAAACAACACCTAGAAGAGGCAGAAAAAAGACAACAAGAACTAGAATGGAAGATAGAAGATATACAAGAAAAAATTAGACGCGTTGATAAAAGCCTCTACGAAAACACAGCGAAGAACCCCCGGGAGCTGCTCAACCTGGAACTCGAACTCAAAAGCATGAAACATATACTGGACAAAGATGAGAACCATCTGTTAAACCTAATGGAGCAAGCGGAAGACATGCAAGATGAGGTAGCAACAAGCGAGAAAAAAACAACCTCCCTGGAGCAAGAATGGCAAGTAAAACAACACACTCTATCCACACAAAAAAGCGTAATTGAGTCTCGCCTTCCTGGCCTAGAACAGCAAAGCAAGCAAATGAGACAACAAACATCCCCATCAACACTCAAGCTTTATCAGGAAATCAAATCAGCCAAGGGGCAAGCTGTAGCCCAGGTAGAGCAGGGCAAATGTCAGGGATGCCGCGTGACATTGCCGCTAGGCGAGTGGCAGCAAGTAAAGGCTGGCAAGCTAGTCCAATGCAGTAACTGTGGCAGAATATTATACTTGGAGTAATTACATATGCGCTTAAGTTTATACTCTGACGGAGCCTCACAAGGCAACCCCGGCCCTGGAGGCATCGGCGGCATCATTCTCAATGAAAACGGAGACCAGTTAGCCAGCATTTGCCAGAGTATTGGATTGTGTACGAATAACCAGGCAGAATACAAGGCGGCTATCGCCGTAATGAAAAGAGCCATAAGCTACAAGGCAACAGCTACCACGCTGTACATGGATTCACAGTTAGTGGTCAATCAAATCAATGGCAAATACAGGGTAAAGAACACCCTGTTAAAACCCCTGCACTCAGAAGCCTCTAGATTAGCCGGAGAATTGAACAATTTCACCGCGATATATATCCCCCGCGAGAAAAACAAAATCTCTGATACCCTGGCCAAAGCAGGAATAAAAAGCAAAATTTGACTAACCCCAGTTTTCAACATACACTGGTAAGTGGCAGGTAAATCGGGTGGCCGCTTCGCACTGGATGTGCGCAGAGGAAAGTCCGAACTCCCCCGAGCAGGGTGCTGGATAACTTCCAGGGAGAGTAATCTCACGGAAAGTGCCACAGAAACTACACCGCTCCATTATTTGAGAGCAAGGGTGAAATGGCGAGGTAAGAGCTCACCAGCAATTAGGTGACTAATTGGTTGGGCAAACCCCACCTGGAGCAAGACCGAATAAAGAACGATTGAAGTGCTCGGCTGATGTTCTTGGGTTGGTCGCTTGACCCTGATGGTAACATCAGGGCTAGATGGATGGTCACCACCTATTACAGGTACAGGATTCGGCTTATAGATTTGCCTGCCAGCTTCATCCTGCCGCCCTGAAAGGGTGTGTATATTCTACCTGTGGGGATGTGTGGTAATCAAGGCTTATAGATTTGCCTGCCAGCTTATTATATCGTGGCAAATGAAAATTTGGAGAATATCTCTCCTAGCCTAGCTGATAGATGAGCCTAGGCCTTGGCTAAAGGATTACTCAAGGCACACCCAAGAGGAAAGTCAAAACTTCATCGGCAATAAACAATGTTGCCATAAGGCCTTTACTACAAGATAAACTATTAATTAAATCATGGAAGTTATGCCACCTCAGCTTCGAGATTTCATCCTCTTTTGTGCCCAACAGCGAGGCTCAGAATGGCCAACGATATACGACGAAATGGCCAAGGTTGCCGGGCAAAGGCTGTTTCACGGATTGGGTTACTACGAACTCAAACAGCTAGGATTATCTTTCTCTCTGTCTAATCTGGACCAGACTATGAAATTGGTAAAACAAGCTACTTCTAGTAACAATGAACCTCCCACTACTCATGATGCCCAAACCAAAAGAAGGGTCATTGAAGCACAAGAACCTATGCTGAAAATTAGGTTCTAGCTAGTAGTATACGGCAGGGCTGACTCTAACATATTGAACTACGATCATCTCTGACTCCACCCAGTGGGCCAGCCTTCCATCCATATCTTAACTACTACCAGTGCAACATGGGTACAACAGTAATCAACAACACGATTTCGAGCAAAGTTATCCAGGAAAAGCTATTGAGGAATAAATACAAGTGTCGGGAAATAGCAAGAGCTACAACTTCATCACGAGAGAGGCATAACCAACAACGCTGGAAAAATCTCCCGTGCTATCTCCACTGGTGGCATACTTCAGCAGTTTTGCCTCAGTGGCTTTCTTTTCCCTGGCTGCTACAATAGCTGCAGCCACAGGCCCATACCCACACATACTACATTGCAACAGATCGCGCTTGCGGTACAATTCCTTCTCATCAAGGCTGGTTATAGCCGCAATCATAGAGAGATCCTTCTCTTTCGCTACAGAATAGGGCTCATAGTGAGTGAAATCGCTGCTGGCAATAATTATGGTGTTATCGGCAACCTTAGCAATAGCCCTCCCTACCTCATAAGCGGTGTCCATATCTTGAGCTAACATGGTTATGGGCACAATCTTTATCCTCGGGTATAAATACTGAAGCCAAGGCAATTGCACCTCCACGCTATGCTCATACATGTGTGCGACCTCATCTATCTGCATCACTCCACCTGCAAGCTTCTGAGTCATCTCCCAATTTATTTCCACATCCCCCAGCGGGGTGTGCCATTCCTTATCAGTTCCCAGGGAAACTGGAGACCCATAACCAGTATGGTTGGGCCCGATTATCACTGCTGTGTCGAATACCCCATCTCGGGCCAACTCTCCATAGGCATGCGCTGCCACAGGTCCAGAATACATGTAACCAGCATGGGGTACAACAAGAGCAACGATCCTTCTGGGACCTTCTTGATTAACCTCAGGTAAAACTCCAGGACCAATCTTATGCTGATAACACCAGCGAATCTGCTCCTCGAGTTGTTTAGCTTCACCAGCATAGAACATGCCAGCAACAGCAGGCTTTCTCCGCTTCACAAATCTCCCGCTAGAGAAAATTAATCCTCATCTTCTTTTTCTTTATCTTTTTTATCTTTCCCCTTCCTCTCACCACCACGGTCACGAAGCCAGCGGTGAATATCATCCAGAGCCGGTGGAAAAACGCTGAATACCTCTACGTCATCGGGAAATTGCAGATTATGGCCCTCCCTGATAAACAGCAGGCCAGACTCCTCCTCCCCAAGGGTTTCCCCCAATTTCTCAGCCATCATCTCATATCTCTTTTTAGAGACCTCCGCGTAGAATTCATATATCTTATTGGCCACCTTCTCACTCATCAACCCCATAAATAGACATCTCTCCCAATCCATAGTCTCAGCGAGAATATCTTCCTGCTCCAGAACCTCAAAGACAGCGCCATTATCACATTTATTTTTAGAGATGTAGTAACTCCCAGAATTTAAGTTCTTTATGACTTTCAGTCCCTCTTCTCCTCGCATGGTGATTGACTCATGATACACATGTGTTATCTTGCCAATCTTCGCCTCTAAATTATCCAGCTGGGACGCAACCTGTTGCCAATAATCATCGCATTTCTTTTTATAATCATCCGGTGCACCATCGCCATGATACACAAGAGGCACCAAATAAATCTTCTTTCTTTTCTCAAACTTGTGCACCGGAGGCCTGTCAACCTTACCTATTTGCCCCGCCATTTTTATCTTTTCACTCCTCCTGCCCCCAGCGTTGCATCATTTCCTTAATTCTCTGAGCCAGTTTGGGGTTATCCTTAAGCCTCTTGGTAAAAACAGGACAGCTTTGCAAGATCACATCCTGACTCGCAGAAGCAATGCTCTCCAAGATTCTTCCTATCTCCTCTCTGGTTTGCTCGGGGAGACTAGCACTTTGCAGCATCATCCGAAACTGCTCGACATCATCAACACTGGCATGCACAGGAACTATACAATTCTTATACCAGGGACACTCCTTGCACCTGATAAGTGTAGTAGCCTCATCCAAAATATCGCCCATATACCATCATCTCCTAACTTAATTTTATCATGACCTGCGGAAGCAAGAAAAACACCTTAAATGAAATCAGCACCAACTAAGCATACAGTTCCTGAAACATAAATCCGCCCACCGCCTATATCGGCTCATCACTCCTGATCCAGGTAACTATATCTGCAGCTATCCTCTCCCAACCCTGCTGAGATACCATGTGATGGCAGAATCCGGGATACTCCAGATACCGTGCCGAATACTTATCCGCCACCTTTTTACTTACCTGTGGAGATCTCGCTCGATCAGCCAAACCAACAATAACCAGCACTGGACAATCAACATTGGCGGCATCGACCCCAATCTCACCCATGATAACACCAATAGCGGCTTTGCCTGATTCATAAACAAACTCAGAATATTCCCTCTCCTGCTCATCAGGAGGGAGAGCATTTAATACTCTCTCTGTAGCCTTCTTAAATGAAATGCGAAAGGGGCGCTTGAGCAGGATATCCAGCATGTTGTGGGAAAACATGTGGAAAACCGAGCGGGGCAACACAAACTTGCCCTGCGCTATGGCTGGAGCCAGCAAAACTAGCCTGTCTGCCAAACCCATCTCGGCCATCTTCTGGGCTATAATTCCCCCCATACTATGTCCAATGACCACAGGTTTATCATCCATCTTCTGAATTTCCCTGGCACACTGATCCACATAATCCGTGAGACCCACATGCTGTAACCCTCCAGGATATGGAGGCTTCGCATGGTATAACAGGGTAACAGCCCTGGTATCATAACCCTCGCTCTGAAAATAATCGCGGTAGTTATCCCAGAAAGATGCGGTCGCCCACATTCCATGAATCATGAAAATGCCTTTTTTTTTGTTCACTTCAACTTATTTGTCCTGATAAACAAAATAATCGAAGTCTCCAGTAGCACATGCCTGACCATGCCTGATTGGCCAAGCATTATATCACGATACAATCTCAGCTATCCTGCCACTCGAAGAAATATATCTAGACAATAGGAAACAAGCCTCTCGCCCAGCCATGCTTATTGAAAAATAAGAACTCCCCCGGCATCTGTATTGCTGGCACACTATTCATCCACAGTCAATCTATCCCTGCCCACCACACCAGCTAACTCATCAACCAGCTTAGAGCAATAATCTACCGACATCTCAAGATTAACTCTCTCTTCCCCACTAAGCACATTGACAGAGGCTTTATCCTGTCCTGAATGGTTACGCAAGATATCCACAACGTCATGAAGGCGCCCAATATCCTTCTCTACCTCCCCGGTTTGCTCGATCTTTATTACCAGGTGATGCTTGCCAGAGGAATTCGAGCCATTGTTCTCCTGTTCATCATGCTGGTAACGCCACGCTTGCTGGCAACTTACACTTGCCGTGCTATTCCTCACCTTAACCAACCCGCTGACCACCAGAATATTCCCTTCATGCCATAAACCCCGGGTGCTTTCATACACCTTGGGCCACACTGTGACTTCCATACTACCATCTCGGTCTTCAATGGTAGCAACAACAAAGGCGCGATGATCCCGGCTATAAGCCTGCCGCAATGTGGCCACCACTCCAGCAATCACTACAACGTGGTCCTCCATCGAGGAATCAATCTCAGTACAGGAAATGAGAGATGAAGGGAGAGAGCCTGAATCTGCCAAATATAGATGATGTGCCGAGAAATAAACTCCCAGCAATTCCCTTTCCCAGATAAGCTTTTGCCTCACTGACACTTCCTCGCTTTGTTCAGTGTCAAGCCCCAATTTCACAGGGGCAGGAGAGCTAGAGCCAAACAAGTTCATTTGCCCGGAATCCATCATCCTCCGCTCAAGCTGAGCCGAGGAAATAATCTGGCTTACCGAGTCAAGAAGCACCTTGCGGGAACCCAGAGAATCAAAGGCCCCCACCTTAATTAGACTTTCCATTACTTTTCTATTCACTCGGCGCAAATCAACTCTATGACTGAAGTCCTCCACAGACACAAATGGCCCCTCCCCCTGCCGCGCAGATGTAATCGCCGTGATAGCAGTGGTACTAACATTCTTGATAGCCAGCAATCCAAAGCGTATCGCCGGTTTCCCCCCGTCTTCGATAGCAAATTGAGCCTGACTCTGGCTAACATCCGGAGGTAGAACCTGAATTCCGAGGCGACGGCACTCCGAGATTGCAGAATGAACCTTATCCATATTTCCAATGTAAGTATTCAGAAAAGCTGTCATATATTCCTCAGGATAGTTTGCCTTAAGATAAGCAGTATAGTAAGCAATAAGCGCATAACTAACACTATGGGCTTTATTGAAAGCATAGCCAGCGAAAGGCTCTATCAGGAGAAAGACCTCTTTGGCCACCTTCCCTGGTATCCCTTGTTTCTTGGCGCCAATCATAAAGTTGCGTTCCTCTTTCTTCATCACGCTAGCAATCTTTTTCCCCATCGCCTTACGAAAGATGTCAGCCTGCCCTAAGCTATAGCCAGCCAGAGCACGAGCGATAAATATCACCTGCTCCTGATAGACAATAACTCCATATGTCTCCTCCAGGATATCCTTCAGGGCAGGATGCGGGTAACTAACAGGAATAACACCATGCTTCGCCTTTATAAAAGTAGGAATCTGCTGCATCGGTCCTGGTCGATAAAGGGCTATCATAGCGGAGATATCAGCAAACTTTGTTGGCTGAAGTTCCTTTATATACCGGCGCATCCCAGCACTCTCCAGTTGAAATATGCCATGAGTCTCTCCCGATGCCAGTAATTGAAATGTCTTGACATCGTCAAGGGGAATATGTCGCAAATCTATAGAGATGCCTCGCTTCTGGCTCACCATCTCATGTACTTTGGCCAGCAAGGTCAAATTAGATAATCCCAAGAAATCCATCTTCAGCAATCCCAATCGGGCAACATTGTCCATGTGATACTGGGTCATAACCAGATGCTGTTCACCCCTCTTCTCCATCTGCAGCGGCATATATTCCGTCAACGGTTCAGACGAGATGACAACTCCAGCAGCATGCGTGCTGGAGTGTCGCACCAACCCCTCCAACTTCCGGGCAGAATCAATCAGGGAGCGGGCTTCATCATCTTGATGGTAAATATCATAAAACTCCCTGCTCTCCTGCAAAGCTCGATCCAGTGAAATTGATAAGTCTTGGGGAATTGCTCGAGCTACACGGTCAACCTGAGCATAAGGCATACCCAAAACTCTTCCAGTATCCCTTACTGCCGCCTTGGCCCCCATAGTACCAAAGGTAATGATCTGCGCTACACGGTCACTACCATATTTCTCAGTGACATAAGATAAAACCTCATCCCTGCGATCATCCTGAAAATCAAGGTCGATATCAGGAGGCTGGAGACGTTCAACATTAAGAAAACGTTCAAAGACGAGATTATGAAGCAATGGATCGATATCAGTGATACCCAGACAATATAACGCTACGCTGGCAGCAGCACTGCCCCTGACACCAAAATAAATGCCCTCCCTTTTGGCGAAGGAAGTAATATCACACACAACCAGGAAATACTGGTCAAATTGGGTCTTATGAATAACATCCAGTTCATAAGTAAGCCGTTCCTGAACTTCCTGAGATGGCTCAGGATAACGAGTTTCCATCCCCTGCCAGCAAAGCTCACTCAGATAATCAGCGTCTGTCTTACCTTGGGGTACTTCTACCCTTGGCAGGTGCAACTGGGTAAAATTCAACTCCAAATGACACATATCAGCAATACGCTGCGTGTTATCTACCGCCTGAGGCAGATCACTAAACAACTCCTCCACCTCCTCAGGACTCCTGAGATAGAAATAGTCACCGGCCATCTTCATCCTCTTCTCATCATGTATCGATGTGTTCGTCTGGATACACAGCAACAACTCATGGGTAGCAGCATCCTCCCGATTGATATAATGAACATCAAAGGTCGCTACAGGTGGAATATCAAGTTTGGAGGATAAAGAAAGAAGCCCCTCATTGACTTGCTCGACTGCAGGAATGGGATGCCTCTGAATTTCAAAGTAGTAATCGGAAAAAACCTCTTTATACCATGAAGCCGCTCGCGCTGCATCATCAGGTCTACCATCCAAAATAAGGCGAGGC